>NZ_JALRNG020000039.1:0-67909 GCF_030272875.2 Pseudomonas sp. BJa5 | reverse complement strand
TAGTCTTGTTTTCTTTTTAAAAAACCCCCCCCCCTTTCCCGGGGGTTTTTTTTTTTAGCCCCGGGGGGGGCCACCCCCTGCCTTCCGGGGATTGGGGGGGGGGGGGCCCCCCGCGATGGGCTCATCTCAATCTTCGCTGATGGTGATGTTCGGCATCGCCGGTGCAGCAGCTTCCTGCAACACGATCCGCGCGCCCACCTGGCGAGCCAGCTCCTGGTAGACCATGGCGATCTGGCTTTCCGGTTCGGCGATGGCGGTCGGCTTGCCACTGTCGGCCTGCTCGCGGATCAGCATCGACAGCGGTAGCGAAGCCAGCAGTTCCACGCCGTACTGGGCCGCCAGCTTCTCACCGCCGCCCTCACCGAACAGATGCTCGGCATGGCCGCAGTTGGAGCAGATGTGCACAGCCATGTTCTCGACCACGCCCAGCACCGGGATGTTGACCTTGCGGAACATCTCCACACCCTTTTTCGCATCGAGCAAGGCCAGGTCCTGCGGCGTGGTGACGATCACCGAGCCTGCCACCGGGACTTTCTGCGCCAGGGTCAACTGGATGTCGCCGGTGCCTGGCGGCATGTCGATCACCAGGTAGTCGAGGTCGTCCCAGGCGGTCTGGGTCACCAGTTGCAGCAACGCCCCGGAGACCATCGGCCCGCGCCAGACCATGGGGGTATTGTCGTCGGTGAGGAAGGCCATGGACATCACCTCGACGCCATGGGCCTTGAGCGGCACGAACCACTTCTGGTCGCGGACCTGTGGCCGGGTGCGCTCGGGAATCCCGAACATCACGCCCTGGCTCGGACCATAGATGTCGGCATCGAGAATCCCCACCCGGGCGCCTTCACGGGCCAGGGCCAGGGCCAGGTTGGCCGCGGTGGTGGACTTGCCCACGCCACCCTTGCCCGAGGCCACGGCGACGATGTTCTTGACGTTGGCCAGCCCCGGGATCTGGGCCTGGGCCTTGTGCGCGGCGATCACGCAGTTGATCTCGACCCGCGCCGAAGCGACACCCTCGATACCCTCGATGGCCGTTTGCAGGACCTGCGCCCAGCCGTTCTTGAACAGGCCGGCGGCATAACCGAGTTGCAACTGGACATTGACCTGCCCGCCCTGGATATCGATGGCCTGCACACAGCCGGCGCTGACCGGGTCCTGGTTCAGGTAAGGGTCGGTGTACTGGCGAAGAACGGCTTCGACGGCTGCGCGAGTGACGGCACTCATGGAGACTCCCGTGATAAGACTGAGCAAAACAGGCCACTATGCTAACCCGTGAAACAACGACGGATACGCCCATGGGGTGAAATAAATTTCCCGGCGTTTTATAGTGGCCGATCACCGTTTTATCTCTAGTAGCCGAAAAGTAGCCGAGCCCCCATGTCCGAGCCACGTCAGATTCTCGTCACCAGCGCCCTCCCCTATGCCAATGGTTCCATTCACCTTGGCCATATGCTCGAGTACGTCCAGACAGACATGTGGGTGCGCTTCCAGAAACTACGCGGCAACCAGTGCGTGTATGTCTGCGCGGACGACGCCCATGGTTCGGCCATCATGCTGCGCGCCGAGAAGGAAGGCATCACCCCCGAGCAGCTGATCGCCGACGTCCAGGCCGAACACAGCAAGGACTTCGCCGATTTCCTGGTGGATTTCGACAACTTCCACTCGACCCACGCCGAAGAAAACCGCGAGCTGTCGAGCCAGATCTACCTCAAGCTGCGTGAAGCCGGGCATATTGCCACCCGCTCGATCACCCAGTATTTCGACCCGGACAAGAAAATGTTCCTGGCCGACCGCTTCATCAAGGGCACCTGCCCCAAGTGTGCTGCCGAAGACCAGTACGGCGACAACTGCGAAAAATGCGGCGCCACCTACGCACCCACCGAGCTGAAGAACCCCAAGTCGGCGATTTCCGGCGCCACCCCGGTGCTCAAGGACTCCCAGCACTTCTTCTTCAAGCTGCCGGACTTCCAGGCCATGCTCCAGCAGTGGACCCGCAGTGGCACCCTGCAGGACGCCGTGGCCAACAAGATCGCCGAATGGCTGGACGCCGGCCTGCAGGAGTGGGACATCTCCCGTGATGCCCCGTACTTCGGCTTCGAGATCCCCGACGAGCCGGGCAAGTACTTCTACGTCTGGCTGGACGCGCCGATCGGCTACATGGCCAGCTTCAAGAACCTCTGCGCCCGTCGTCCGGAACTGGACTTCGACGCGTACTGGAACAAGGACTCCAAGGCCGAGCTGTACCACTTCATCGGCAAGGACATCGTCAACTTCCACGCCCTGTTCTGGCCAGCCATGCTCGAAGGCGCCGGCTACCGCAAGCCGACCGGCATCAACGTGCACGGTTACCTGACCGTGAACGGCTCGAAGATGTCCAAGTCCCGTGGCACCTTCATCAAGGCGCGCACCTACCTGGACCATCTGTCGCCGGAATACCTGCGCTACTACTACGCGTCCAAGCTGGGCCGCGGCGTCGACGACCTCGACCTGAACCTCGAAGACTTCGTGCAGAAGGTCAACTCCGACCTGGTCGGCAAGGTGGTCAACATTGCCAGCCGTTGCGCCGGCTTCATCCACAAGGGCAATGACGGCGTCATGGTCGACGGCGATGCCGCGCCGGAACTGACCGAGGCGTTCCTCAACGCTGCCCCGGCCATTGCCGAAGCCTACGAAGGTCGTGACTTTGCCCGCGCCATGCGCGAGATCATGGCCCTGGCCGACCGCGCCAACGCCTGGATCGCCGACAAGGCACCCTGGTCGCTGGCCAAGCAGGAAGGCAAGCAGGACGAGGTCCAGGCGATCTGCGCCCAGGGCGTCAACCTGTTCCGCCAGCTGGTGATCTTCCTCAAGCCGGTGCTGCCGGTACTGGCCGCCGACGCCGAGGCGTTCCTCAATGTCGCGCCGCTGACCTGGGCCGATCACCAGACGCGCCTGACCAACCACAAGCTGAACCCGTTCAAGGCGCTGATGAACCGTATCGATCCGGCCAAGGTCGAAGCCATGACCACCGCCAGCAAGGAAGACCTGGCCGCCAGCCAGACCTCCGTCGTCACCGGCAATGGCGAGCTGGCCAAGGATCCGCTGTCGCCCGAGATCGAGTTCGACACCTTCGCCGCCGTCGACCTGCGCGTGGCCCTGATCCTCAAGGCCGAAGCCGTGGAGGGCGCCGACAAGCTGCTGCGCCTGACCCTGGACATCGGTGACGAGCAACGCAACGTGTTCTCCGGCATCAAGTCGGCCTACCCGGACCCGGCCAAGCTCGAAGGTCGCCTGACCATGATGATCGCCAACCTCAAGCCGCGCAAAATGCGCTTCGGCATCTCCGAGGGCATGGTCATGGCCGCAGGCCCTGGCGGTGAAGAAATCTACCTGCTCAGCCCCGACAGCGGCGCCAAGCCAGGCCAGCGCATCAAGTAACCCCCACGCCCCGGACGATTGCGTCCGGGGCGTTCTCATCCTTGCCTCATTGCCGGATAATGGCGAACAGCCCTGGCAATGTGCACCCCCATGAGCGAACTCATCCTGGCCCTGATCAGCGCCGCGCTGATCAACAACCTGATCCTGCATCAGGGGCTGGCCATCGACCCTGCCCTGCACTACCCGGTTGACCAGGAACGCCGTCGGCTGCACGCACTGGGCCTGGCGACACTGGTGGTGCTGGTGCTGGCGACCAACCTGGGTCAACTGCTGTACCACTTTCTGTTGCTGCCCTTGCAACTCGACTACCTGCGCCTGTTCGTCTTGCTGCCCTTGGCAGCGTTGCTGATCGCCCCCGTGCTCGGGTTGTTGTCGCGAGCGCTGCCCAGCCTGCCATTTGCCGGGCTGATGCCCTTGCTGCTGGGCAATGTGGCGCTGCTGGGCCTGAGCCTGCAGGTCAGCGAAGCGGGCTATGGTGTAGTGCAGACCCTGGCCTGGAGCCTGGGTGGCGGGCTGGGTTTCTGGCTGGTCATGGCGCTGTTTGCCGACCTGCGCCGGCGCACTGACAACGACGCTGTACCCCTGGCCTTTCGTGGCCTGCCTGTCGAGTTGATCGGGGCAGGCGTCATGGCCCTGGCGTTTTTCGGCTTCAACGGATTATTTACATCATGAGTCTGATTCAACGCATCGACGCCCTGCTGCCGCAGACCCAGTGCGGCAAATGCGGTCACGCTGGCTGCAAGCCGTACGCTGAAGGGCTGGCCAAGGGCGAAGCGATCAACAAATGTCCACCGGGCGGCAGCGAAACCATCGCGGCCCTGGCCAGCCTGCTGCAGGTTCCGGTCATTGCCCTGGATACCGAACGCGGTAGCGCCCCCGCCCAGGTGGCCTTCATTCGCGAAGCGGAATGCATCGGCTGCACCAAATGCATCCAGGCCTGCCCGGTGGATGCCATCGTCGGTGCGGCCAAGCTGATGCACACGGTGATCAGCGCCGAATGCACCGGCTGCGACCTGTGCGTGGCGCCCTGCCCGGTAGATTGCATCGACCTGCTACCGCTGACCGCCAGCAGCACCATAGTGCCGATCGTCGGCGGATTTGCCCATGATGCGGATGCCCTGGCAGCACGTAACAGCAAGCGCAACCACGCGCGACGCCGTTTCGAGCTGCGCAATAGCCGCTTGCAGCGCGAGGAAGCACGCAAACAGGCGGAGCGCGCCGCCCGTAGCCAGCGTAGCGCCCAAGCCAGCACCAACAACCAGAGCGAAGTGGCTGACGACCCGATCAAGGCGGCTATCGAACGGGTCAAGGCGCAGAAGGCTGCGGCCGCCGATACGGCCCTGAAACAGGCCAAAATTGCCGCTGCCATGAGTCGGGCACAACTGAGCAAGGCCAGAACGGCCTTCGGCGCCAGCCCCAGCGAAGCGCAACACGCCCAGCTGGCCGAGCTTGAACGGGAAGCCGATCAGGCACAGGCTCGCCTGCAAGCCTTGCAACCGGCCACCGATCATGCAGCCCGCTGACCTCAGTGAACGCTTGCGCGGCACCATGTTGCTGGTGCTGCTGGCCTGCCTGCCAGGTGTGCTGGTGCTGCTCTGGCAGCACGGTTGGGGCATGCTGTTCAATCTGTTGCTGTGTGCCGGCGCCGCCCTGGCCTTCGAGGCGATCGCGCTCAAATTGCAGCAACGGCCGGTCTTGCCATCGCTCAATGACGGCAGCGCCCTGGTCAGCGCGACCCTGCTGGCCGTTGCCCTGCCCGCCTACCCGCCCTGGTGGGTACCGGTAACCGCCACGGCAAGTGCCATGCTGCTGGGCAAGCACCTGTATGGGGGCGTCGGCAAGAACCCGTTCAACCCGGCCATGCTGGGCTACGCGGTGGCCTTGCTGACCTTCCCGCAGCACATGACCCAGTGGCCGGGCACGCAACTGCTCGACCTGGGCACCAGCCTGCAGCATGTATTCGGCCTGAGCATCGGCGAACAGCCCGATGCCTGGGCACAGGCTACGATCCTCGACGGCTTGCGCCACAACCGCAGCCTGACCATGGATGAGCTGTTCGCCAGCCACCCAGGCTTCGGTCATTTCGGTGGCAAGGGCAGCGAATGGGTCAACCTGGCCTTCCTCGCCGGAGGCCTGTTGCTGCTGCAACGCAAGGTCATCAGCTGGCACACCCCGGTCGGCCTGCTGGCCAGCCTGTTCGTGATCAGCCTGCTGTGCTGGAACGGTTCGGGCTCGGATTCCAATGGCTCGCCGCTGCTGCATCTGCTCAGTGGCTCGACCATGCTGGCGGCGTTCTTCATCGCCACAGAACCCGTCTCCGGTCCCAGGTCACCCTGGGGCAGGCTGCTGTTCGGCGCGGGCGTGGGCCTGTTGATCTACCTGATCCGCACCTGGGGCAACTATCCCGATGGCGGCGCCTTCGCCGTGCTGCTGATGAACCTCGGCGTACCGGCCCTGGAGCGCTGGGCCGAACGTCGACAGGCGGTGTCAACATGAACCGTGCAGCGCTGCGCAGTGCGTCGCTGCTGTTGCTGGTCGGCCTGCTGAGCCTGGGTAGCGTCGTGGCCTGGCAACACTTCAGCGCCGGAGCTATTGCCCAGGCGCAACAACAGCTAAAGGCACAAACCTGGCTTAGCGTCCTGCCGCCATCGAGCTACGACAACCAACCCCTGCAATCCCCCCTGGTACTGGATAATCCGTCACTCGATCACAGCCAGCTACTGGCCGGCTATCGCGCCACCCTGGCCGGCAAGCCCAGCGCCGTGGTACTGCACAGCCAGAGCCAAGGCTATGGTGGACCACTGGAACTGCTGATCGCCGTCGACAGCCAGGGCCGCCTGATCGGCACCAAGGTCATGCGGCAACAGGAAACGCCGGGGCTGGGCGGCAAACTGGTGGAACCGGGCAACCACTGGCTGCAAACCTTCACCGGCGCCAGCCGCCAGACACTGCCCGATTCGGCCTGGGCGCTGAAACGTGACAACGGTCAGTTCGATCAGTTGGCCGGTGCCACCGTGACATCCCGTGCGGTGATCCAGGCGGTGCACGATGCATTGCGTTACTTCGACGAACACCGCCAGCCATTGCTCGAGGGCGCCCCTCATGAATAGACAATGGCTGGCCGCCGTATCCCTTGCCCCGCTGCTCGGCGCAACCGGCACGCTGGTCAACGCCAGCGTCATTGGCGCTTGCAGCGTGGCGCTGATTGCGGTGCACCACCTGGCCATGAAGCCCCTGCACCAGGGCCTCTCCCCCGCCAGCCAGTTGACCGCCAGCGTGCTGCTGGCCGCCGCACTGGTTACCTGCCTGGAATTGAGCCTGCGCGCCTGGGCCCTTCCCCTGTATCAAGCACTGAGTCCCTACCCGGCGTTGATCGCCGTACAATGCCTGGTATTCGAACATGCCCTGGGTCACAGCCGTCGCTGGCGCGAAACCGGCAGCGTGCTTTTGGGCTTTGCCGCCCTGTGCATCGCCCTGGGCGTCAGCCGCGAAGTACTGGCAGGCTGGGCAGGTGTGCGCCTGGCCGCGCTGCTGCCAGGTGGCTTGATCCTGCTGGGCCTGTTGCTCGCCCTTTACAACCGGGTTTGCCTGCAGCGAGCCCCCTCACGCCGTCAAGGAAAGCATTGACCCCATGAATGCCGCAAAACGCCTGGAAATCTTTCGCAGGCTGCATGAAGACAATCCTGACCCCAAGACCGAACTGGCCTACACCACGCCCTTCGAATTGCTGATCGCGGTGATCCTCTCTGCCCAGGCCACGGATGTCAGCGTGAACAAGGCAACCGCCAGACTGTACCCGATCGCCAACACCCCCGAAGCCATTTATGCGCTGGGCGTAGACGGACTGTCGGAGTACATCAAGACCATCGGCCTGTACAACAGCAAGGCCCGCAACGTGATAGAAACCTGCCGCCTGTTGATCGAGCAGCATGGCAGCCAGGTGCCGGAAACCCGTGAAGCCCTCGAAGCCCTGCCTGGCGTCGGTCGCAAGACCGCCAACGTAGTGCTCAATACCGCATTTCGGCAACTGGCCATGGCGGTCGATACGCATATTTTCCGGGTCAGCAACCGGACGGGCATTGCCCCGGGCAAGACTGTACTTGAGGTCGAGAAGGCACTGTTGAAGTTCGTTCCCAAGGCCTACCTGCTCGATGCCCACCACTGGCTGATCCTGCATGGCCGTTATGTGTGCCAGGCGCGCAAACCCCGTTGCGGAAGCTGCCGGATCGAAGACCTGTGCGAATACAAGCACAAAACCTCGGACGATTGAGAAGATAGTGAAATTCTTGACCTGTCGATTGAAAAAATCTTTTTTACCCGCTCAAGGATTCTCGCTATAAGGTGCGCCAATGGCCCTCTTGGCTTGGAGTGACTTATGAGCACCGATAAAGAAGACCTGGATGTAGTGGAAGACGACTTCGACGCCAGCGAGACAGAAGAGAGAGAGCCGGCAGAAGTGGCAAAGACCAACCTGAGCAAACGCCGCACCATCGACAACATGCTGGAAGAGCGCCGCCTGCAGAAAGAATTGGCCGATTTTGACTACGACCTGTAACACCCTGGATCGAGCCTGACCGGGCAACAAGCCCGCGACCCGGCCTCATCACTTACACAAAAGCCTCCTGCACGGAGGCTTTGTTGTTTTTGCCCGCGTCAGACCAGGCCGTTGCGCTGGGCCAGTTCTATCAGGTCGACCAGCGAACGGGCGTTGAGCTTGAGCAGCAAGCGTGTCTTGTAGGTGCTGACGGTCTTGTTGCTCAGGAACATGCCGTCGGCGATTTCCTTGTTGGTCTTGCCTCGCGCCAGTTGCTGCAACACCATCATCTCCCGCCCGGACAAGCGCTCGACCATGTCCGCCTCGCTGGCGCCTCCCAGGTTGGAGCGAACCGAATGCAAGGCCTGATTGGGAAAGTAGCTGTAGCCGGAGAGCACCGCCTTGATTGCACTGAGCAGTTCGGTGAGATCCTGCTGCTTGCAGACATAACCCGCAGCCCCCGCCTGCATGCAACGCATCGAGAAGTGCCCGGGAGCCTGGGAGGTCAGGACCAGCACCTTGATGCCCTGGCAACTTGTGGTGAGCCGGGCGATCACCTCGAGGCCATCGAGCTTGGGAATGCCGATATCCAGGATGACGATGTCCGGACTGTGTTCCCGTGCCAATTGCAACGCATCCACGCCGTTGTCCGTTTCCGCGATGACTTCATATCCATGCCGCTCCATCAGCATGCGCACAGCCAGGCGAATGACCGGATGATCATCCACGATCAGCACTTTATTCATGGGCAAATCCAATAGTTCGCTGTTCGAATTTCAAGCCCGCACAATAGCCTAGTCACACAACATAATGTATTACGCCATTGACGAACAAGTATGTATAAAGACAGAACCTACACACTTAAGAGACTATTCCTACAAATAAGATAATTGCAGGACACCCCATGTCCGTACGCTCCCAACAACAGCAACAGCTATAACTCTGACACTAAGGTAGCACCGTGCTGTCTAGACAGACCAGCTCACAAAGCCATTAGCCACGCAGGAAATATCCTAGACTTTTGCTTGATAAATACTCGAAATAAAAAACATATGAAATTTTCGAGCGCGCGCAGCAACAACTTCCTGATCAAGAAATGCCACCCTCTGCCAGTACTGCCTTTATCGGGAATAAATGAAGATTAACTTGAACTGCCGATGAGAGGTGGGAGGCATGAACGACTCAGAGCTGAAAAGCCCGCTGACGATCATCGCAATATTAGCCGGCATTATCGAAGCCTCGGCCCTGGCGTCGTTGCCATTCCTGAGCGAGCGTAGCCAGGGCATCTATACCTGGTTCCTCGTCGGCTTCCCGTTCTTTCTGACGGTACTGTTCTTTCTTACCCTGAACTTCAACTACAGGTCACTGTTCTCACCGCCGCCGGTTGATCCCGGCGCTATGCCAGACACCCACATTTCGCTCGCGGTAATGGATGAAACAGTTGTTGAAAGCGCCGGCCCCGACAGACTTCAGGACATGCAACCGCTCGGCGAGCCTGCCACACCCCCTGAACAGACGAGCATCACCATCTGCATGCGTGGCGCACAAACACCCCGACTGATCGAACTGTTTGCCGCCCAGGCGTTGAAACAGACACAACCACCCGACACCACCTGGATACTGTGCAATCTGGACGCTGGCACCCGGACCACACTGGTCACCCGCCCGATCGCAGAATAAAAAAACCCCGGACCAGGCCGGGGTTTTTCGTTCAGCGCGTCGCTTAGATCAGCGAACGGCCCTTGTTGGCAGCAATACGCATGCGCAGGGCATTGAGCTTGATGAAGCCCGCCGCGTCCGCCTGGTTGTAAGCGCCGCCATCTTCTTCGAAGGTTGCGATATTGGCGTCGAACAGCGAGTCATCGGACTTGCGGCCGGTGACGATCACGTTGCCCTTGTACAGCTTCAGGCGAACCACACCGTTCACGTTGACCTGCGAGGCGTCGATCATCTGCTGCAGCATCAGGCGCTCAGGGCTCCACCAGTAGCCGGTGTAGATCAGGCTGGCATACTTGGCCATCAGCTCATCCTTCAGGTGAGCGACTTCGCGGTCCAGGGTGATCGACTCGATGGCGCGGTGGGCGCGCAGCATGATGGTGCCGCCCGGGGTCTCGTAGCAGCCACGGGACTTCATGCCGACATAACGGTTCTCGACGATGTCCAGACGACCGATGCCGTTCTCGCCGCCGATGCGGTTGAGGGTGGCCAGTACGGTGGCAGGCGTCATTTCCACGCCGTCCAGGGCGACGATGTCACCGTTGCGGTAGGTCAGTTCCAGGTAGGTAGGAACGTCCGGCGCAGCTTCTGGCGACTTGGTCCACTTCCACATGTCTTCTTCGTGTTCGGTCCAGGTATCCTCCAGCACGCCACCCTCGTAGGAGATGTGCAGCAGGTTGGCGTCCATCGAATAAGGCGATTTCTTCTTGCCGTGACGCTCGATCGGGATACCGTGCTTCTCAGCGTAGTCCATGAGCTTCTCGCGGGACAGCAGGTCCCACTCACGCCACGGCGCGATGACCTTGACCCCTGGCTTGAGTGCGTAGGCACCCAGTTCGAAACGCACCTGGTCGTTACCCTTGCCGGTAGCGCCATGGGAAATGGCGTCGGCGCCGGTTTCGTTGGCGATTTCGATCAGGCGCTTGGCGATCAGCGGACGAGCGATGGAAGTACCCAGCAGGTACTCGCCTTCGTAGACGGTGTTGGCGCGGAACATCGGGAACACGAAGTCTCGGACGAATTCTTCGCGCAGGTCATCGATGTAGATTTCCTTCACGCCCATGGCCTGAGCCTTGGCGCGGGCCGGCTCGACCTCCTCGCCCTGACCCAGATCGGCGGTGAACGTCACCACTTCACAGTTGTAGGTATCCTGCAGCCACTTGAGAATCACCGAAGTATCAAGGCCGCCGGAATACGCCAGTACGACCTTTTTTACGTCCGCCATGCCATCACTCCACGGGGTTGTACGGAAAGCCGTTGATTCTACCGGCCTTGCGGCAAAAATTACAGTGGGGCGACAGCTTGTGACGACAAAGCGACAGGAACTGTCGAGAGCGCGACGGAAGGTCGCAGCTCAGGACTTGACCACCGGCTTGCCGGCTTCGGTTTGCGCAGCCGGTGCGGCGGCAGGGGTGGCCGGTGCCGAGTCGGCGGCTTGCTCTACCGGCTTCTCCACCGGTGTCACACGGTCCAGCTGGATATTGACCCGGCGATTGCGCGCGCGGTTGGCCGCCGAGTTGTTGGCCGTCAACGGGTAGCGCTCGCCGTGGAAGCGCACGGTGATCTGGTCCTCCGGAATACCGTGGGCCTTGAAGTAGTCCATGACCGCCAGGGCCCGGCGCCGGGACAGGTCGCGGTTGGTCAGGCGGTTGCCACTGTTGTCGGAGTGGCCGTCGATGTCGATGTGGTTGACCGTCGGATCAGCCTTGATGAAGTCCAGGATCACGTCCAGGCGCGCCCTGGCATCGGCATCCAGGTCGATACCGCCCCCGGGGAACCCGACCCGCGCCTGGCGAATCTGGTCATAGTTCATCGGCAGCAGCTTGGCCGCACACAGCTGGTATTCGCCATAGGCCTGGCTGAACTTGACCGGTAGCAGGCGAACTTCCATCGCCCGCCCCGCTTCACCGGCATAGTTGCGCACGACGGTGCTGCGCCCGTCGAGCAAGCCATTGATCAGGCGGCTGGCCTGGCCCTGGGTGCTGGTAAAGAGCACGCCGCTGCGCGCCATACGCACCGATCCCAGGTTGATGTCGCCACGACCGGGCTGCCAGGGCGCAGCCGCCGCCAGCAAGGACGCCGAGCCCGTGCCCAGTACATTGACGCTCGAACGCAGCTGGAACGTAGCCTGCTCGCCTGCGCGGCGCACGAACACGCCACTGCCGAAATCGGTGACCGGCTGGACCAGACGGCACTCGAACTGATCGCCTTCGACTTTCCACTCGATATTCTCCAGACGCGTCTGGAACGTGAGCGCCATGGCGGGCAGGCTGGCAAACACACTGAGCAGGGCTAGATAACGCTGGCGCACGGGCGGCTCCACAGATTTTCGGTATACCCGCAGGCTATCGGTCGGTCGGGGCAAAACTTGATAGCGAGTGCTCGGAACCGGCTTTTCCGGTAGCATTCATATTGAGTTCGACCCGCCTGGAATCCCCAATGTCCGACCGCCTGACCCTCCTGCGTCCCGATGACTGGCACATCCATCTTCGCGATGGTGCCGTACTGCCCCATACCGTCGGCGACGTTGCGCGCACCTTTGCCCGCGCAATCATCATGCCCAACCTGGTACCTCCGGTGCGCGACGCGGCCGAAGCCGGCGCCTATCGCGAGCGCATCCTGGCCGCGCGCCCGGCCGGCAGCCGCTTTGAACCGCTGATGGTGCTGTACCTCACCGACCGCACCCAGCCCGAGGAAATCCGTGCGGCCAAGGCCACCGGTTTCGTGCATGCCGCCAAGCTCTACCCGGCCGGCGCGACCACCAACTCCGATTCCGGCGTCACCAGCATCGACAACATCTTCCCGGTGCTCGAAGCCATGGCCGAAGTCGGCATGCCACTGCTGGTACACGGTGAAGTGACCCGCAGCGAGATCGACGTGTTCGACCGCGAGAAGCTGTTCATCGACGAGCACCTGCGCCGTGTGGTCGAGCGCTTCCCGACCCTGAAGGTGGTCTTCGAACACATCACCACCAGCGATGCCGTGCAGTTCGTCAACGAGGCCCCGGCCAACGTCGGCGCGACCATCACCGCCCAGCACCTGCTGTACAACCGCAACCACATGCTGGTTGGCGGTATTCGTCCGCACTACTACTGCCTGCCGATCCTCAAGCGCAACACCCACCAGGTGGCCCTGCTGGACGCCGCCACCAGCGGCAGCAGCAAGTTCTTCCTCGGCACCGACTCGGCCCCGCACGCCCGTCACGCCAAGGAAGCGGCCTGTGGCTGCGCCGGCTGCTACACCGCCTATGCCGCTATCGAGATGTACGCCGAGGCGTTCGAGCAACGCAACGCCCTGGACAAGCTCGAAGCCTTCGCCAGCAAGCACGGCCCGGACTTCTACGGCCTGCCGCGCAACACCGATACCATCACCCTGGTTCGTGAAAGCTGGACCGCCCCAAGCAGCCTGCCGTTCGGCGAGCAAACCGTCGTCCCGCTGCGCGCCGGTGAGCAACTGCGCTGGCGCCTGCTGGAGGAAAACGCGTGAGTGAAGACCTGTACGACGACCAGGACGGTCCAAGCGGTGGCCCACGCCACCCGATGGCTGAACGCTTTCGCGGCTACCTGCCGGTTGTAGTGGATGTGGAAACCGGTGGCTTCAACAGCGCCACCGATGCCCTGCTGGAAATCGCCGCCGTCACCATCGGCATGGACGAAAAAGGCTTCCTGTTCCCGGAACATACCTATTTCTTCCGCGTCGAGCCGTTCGAAGGGGCCAACATCGAGCAGGCGGCCCTGGAATTCACCGGGATCAAGCTGGATCACCCGCTGCGCATGGCCGTCAGCGAAGAGTCGGCACTGACCGACATCTTCCGTGGCGTGCGCAAGTCGCTCAAGGCCAATGGCTGCAAACGGGCCATCCTGGTCGGTCACAACAGCAGCTTCGACCTGGGCTTCCTCAATGCGGCCGTGGCGCGCAACGACATGAAACGCAATCCGTTTCATCCGTTCTCCAGCTTCGACACCGCGACCCTGGCCGGACTTGCCTACGGCCAGACCGTGCTGGCCCGGGCCTGCCAGAGCGCCGACATCGACTTCGACGGTCGTGAGGCCCACTCGGCGCGCTACGACACCGAGAAGACTGCCGAGCTGTTCTGCGGCATCGTCAACCGCTGGAAGGAAATGGGCGGCTGGCACGACTTCAACGACTGAAGTCGCAGGCATAAAAAAACCGGCCACCAGGGCCGGTTTTTTTACGCGTGGCGCTTACAGCTTGCCAGCGTTCTCGCTCAGGTAGGCAGCAACGCCTTCTGGCGAAGCGGTCATGCCCTTGTCGCCTTTTTTCCAGTTGGCAGGGCAGACTTCGCCGTGCTCTTCATGGAATTGCAGGGCGTCGACCAGACGCAGCAGCTCGTCCATGTTACGGCCCAGCGGCAGGTCGTTGACGATCTGCGAGCGGACAACGCCCTTGTCGTCGATCAGGAACGCGCCACGGAAGGCAACGCCGCCTTCGGACTCGACGTCGTAGGCCTTGGCGATATCGTGCTTCATGTCAGCAGCCATGATGTACGAGACGTGACCGATGCCACCGGCATTGATCGGGGTGTTGCGCCAGGCGTTGTGGGTGAAGTGCGAGTCGATCGAAACAGCGATCACTTCAACGTTGCGGTCGCGGAACTCGGACATGCGGTGGTCCAGGGCGATCAGCTCGGACGGGCAGACGAAGGTGAAGTCCAGCGGGTAGAAGAACACCAGGCCGTACTTGCCCTTGATGGCCGAAGCCAGGTTGAAGCTGTCTACGATTTCGCCATTGCCCAGCACGGCTGGAACGGTGAAGTCCGGGGCTTGTTTGCCAACGAGTACGCTCATTCGCTATCTCCTGATGGATTGAGTGAGGCTGCACAGGCAGGCTTGGCCGGCCTGGCAGACAAAAGGCCGGCCATGATACACCGCCTGAAGCCGCTCGCCGAATTTCAGCATTGCCGATCCTCGAAACGACCGCCGGTCGCCCTGGCACGGGCATCAGGATGATGTGCTTTGACAAGCATTCTCATTAACATTAAGCTTCTTCGCATTGAGCCTTTACCAGTGATGGTCTGCCCTATGTATGTGTGTCTTTGTGTTGGTGTAACCGACGGACAGATCCGCGATGCGATCTATGAAGGATGCTGCAGCTACAAGGAAGTCAGAGCCGCCACCAACGTGGCGAGCCAGTGTGGCAAGTGTGCCTGCCTGGCCAAACAGGTAGTGCGCGAAACCCTGACCGAACTGCAGGTCAGCCAGGCCATCCTGCCCTACCCTGTGGAATTTACCGCAGCGTAAATACAGCCCATTCGAAGAACCGGACCTCGTGTCCGGTTTTTTTATGCCTGTAATTCAATAAGTTAGGGTTAAAACGCGGAATGAAAACATTCTTATTCCGATTAATTTTTACTTATTATTCAATAACTTAGGTTTGACAGGCGAAGTTAGCGAGCTCAAACTTGTCCTTATAGGCACACTAACAGGGCAGGACCCCATCATGAAAGGCGACGTTAGCGTCATCCAGCATCTCAACAAGATCCTCGGAAACGAGCTGGTCGCAATCAACCAATACTTCCTGCATGCGCGCATGTACGAAGACTGGGGTCTGGATAAGCTCGGCAAGCACGAGTACAAGGAATCCATCGATGAAATGAAGCACGCTGACAAATTGATCAAGCGTATTCTGTTCCTCGAAGGCATCCCCAACGTCCAGGACCTGGGCAAGCTGCTGATTGGTGAACACACCAAGGAAATGCTCGAGTGCGACCTCAAGATCGAGCAAAAAGGCCTGACCGACCTCAAGGCCGCCATCGCCCACTGTGAAACCGTTGGCGACTTCGGCAGCCGTGAAATGCTCGAAGACATCCTCGAGTCCGAGGAAGAACACATCGACTGGCTGGAAACCCAGCTGAGCCTGATCGACAAGGTCGGCCTGGAAAACTACCTGCAGTCGCAGATGGGCGAGTAATCGCATCTGCTTCCAGCAGCAAAAAGCCCGCAGCGATGCGGGCTTTTTTGTGCCTGGTTGCGATCGGTGGGAGCGGGCTTGCCCCGCGATTGCGGTGAATCAGTCACATCGTATCGCGGGGCAAGCCCGCTCCTACAGCCAAAAAAAAAAGCCCCGCAGTGCGGGGCTCTTTGTCAGCGGGCCTGGGATCAGGCCTCGGCTGCCTTGGCCTTGGCCGCAGCGTCCTTGATCAGGGTCTGCAGTTCGCCGTTGGCGAACATCTCAGTCATGATGTCGGAACCGCCAACCAGCTCACCGGCCACCCACAGTTGCGGGAAGGTCGGCCAGTTGGCGTACTTTGGCAGGTTGGCACGGATTTCCGGGTTCTGCAGGATATCCACGTAAGCGAACTTCTCACCACAACCCATCACGGCTTGCGCCGCCTTGGCCGAAAAACCGCACTGCGGTGCATTCGGCGAGCCTTTCATGTAAAGCAGAATGGTGTTGTTGGCAATCTGCTCTTTGATTGTTTCGATGATATCCATGAAGCACCTCGCGGCTGAACTTTCCGACCTGTTTGTCGGCACGGTGACGCATTGTATCGGAAAGCCGAGCGCGACGCTCGGCCTTGCCGATATCAGGCCGCAACCACCTGCACCGGCACGCCATTGAGCGCCGCGTTGCCCGATACCGCATCGCGCCAGCGCTCATCGGTGAGGTCATTGGCGCTGGCCCCGGGCTGGTTGCGGGCGATGTCCATGCGCACACCGGCGCGGCCATGGCCAAAGCCATGGGGCAGGCTGACCACCCCCGGCATCATGTCGCTGCACGCCTGCACCTCGACCTCGATACTGCCCACCCGGGAGCTGACCCGCACCCGCTGCCCGTCGCTCAAGTGGCGACCGGCCAGATCGTCCGGGTGCATGAGCAAGTGATGGCGCGGCTTGCCCTTCACCAGACGGTGGTAATTGTGCATCCAGGAGTTGTTGCTGCGCACATGCCGGCGCCCGATCAGCAACAGTTGATCCGATCCAATCGGTTGTTGCCCGGCAAACCGCTGCAGGTCGATGAGAATCTCCGGCGGCGCGGCCTGGATGCGTTGGTTGACGGTCTTCAGGCGCCCGGCAAGGTTCGGCTGCAAGGGCCCCAAGTCGATGCCGTGGGGGTGTTGGTCCAGCGTCGCGATCGACAGGTTGAACGGCGAACCTTCGCCATAGCGCCCCTGGCGCAAGCCGATGTCGATCAGCTGCGCCGGCGGCAAGGTCGGTTTCAACGGCTTGTCGGCAAGCGCGGCAAAGGCCCTGGCCAGGCCGACGAAGATTTCCCAATCGTGCAAGGCCCCTTGCGGCTTGGGCAGGATCGCCCGGTTGAAGCGGCTGACATTGCGTACGGCCAACAGGTTGAAAGTAGTGTCGTAGTGATCGTTTTCCAGGGCCGAGGTGGACGGCAGGATCAGGTCCGCATAGCGGGTGGTCTCGTTGATATAGAGGTCGATGCTGAGCATGAACTCCAGGCCCTCCAGCGCACGCTCCAGTTGCCTGCCGTTGGGGGTGGACAGCACCGGGTTACCCGCCACCGTCACCAGTGCGCGCACCTGCCCTTCCCCTTCGCTGAGCATTTCCTCGGCCAGCGCTGCCACCGGCAACTCGCCCCCGTATTCCGGCAAACCGGACACCCGGCTCTGCCAGGCATTGAAATGCCCACCGGAGGTACTGGCCACCAGGTCCACCGCAGGCTGGGTACACAAGGCGCCACCGACCCGGTCGAGGTTGCCGCTGACCAGGTTGATCAACTGCACCAGCCAATGGCACAGGGTACCGAAGGCCTGGGTCGAGACGCCCATGCGCCCATAGCACACGGCTTTGTCGGCGGCGGCGAAGTCGCGCGCCAACTGGCGGATGACCTGCGCTTCGACGCCACACAGTGGCGCCATCGCTTCGGCGCTGAACGGTGCAATCGCCTCACGCACCTGGTCGAGCCCGTCGACCGGCAAGCTCGACGGTCGCTCCAGGCCCTCGCTGAACAGGGTATTGAGCAGGCCACACAGCAGCGCCGCATCGCCACCGGGGCGCACGAACACATGCTGGTCGGCCATGGCTGCGGTTTCGCTGCGCCGTGGATCAACCACCACCAGCTTGCCACCTCGGGCCTGGATCGCCTTCAGACGCTTCTCTACATCCGGCACGGTCATGATGCTGCCATTGGAAGCCAGGGGGTTACCGCCCAGGATCAGCATGAAGTCGGTGTGGTCGATGTCCGGGATCGGCAGCAGCAAGCCATGGCCATACATCAGGTAGCTGGTCAGGTGCTGTGGCAGCTGGTCAACCGAGGTGGCGGAGAAACGATTGCGGGTCTTGAGCAAGCCGAGGAAGTAGTTGCTGTGGGTCATCAGCCCGTAGTTATGCACGCTGGGGTTACCCTGATAGACCGCCACGGCGTTCTGGCCGTGGGCCTGCTGGATGGCCCAGAGCTTTTGCGCGGCGAACTCGAAAGCTTCGTCCCAGCCGATCGGCTCCCAGCTGTCGCCCACCCGCCGATGCGGTACGCGCAGGCGATCGGGATCGTTCTGGATGTCCTGCAGGGCCACGGCCTTGGGGCAGATGTGACCACGGCTGAAGCTGTCCTGGGGGTCGCCCTTGATCGAGCTGATGCGCGGCGCGGCGCCGGGCGCTTCGGTGACTTCGATGGTCAGGCCACAGATGGCTTCGCACAGGTGACAGGCACGGTGATGCAAGGTCTTGTTCATGGCCACCTCTTCCGGGTGTCTGGTGATGGGCCTGACTATGAGCCCGGACACGCAGTGCCACCAGCGAGTTTCGCCCCGTGAATCTTGCGGCATCAGGCGTAACGATGCGCCAGGGTTTGCCAAGCCGCCAGCGGGCAGTGTAAAACCCTTGTGCTGGCATAAAAAAAGCATCCGCCCAATGGGTTGCGGCATTGCCCACAATAAAGGCAGTGCACGCCCCACTTGGTATGACGCGACATTTAATTATAGTATTGCGTCTTCCCCTATTTCGTCGCCCCGTGCGGCTTTCGCCGCAGGTCACCTCCGTTGTTTCGAAAAACCGGCATCGTTGACCTGCGGTCTGTTGCAAATAAGGTAGTCAAACATGAGCGCTAGGCACTTTCTCTCCCTGATGGACTTCACAGCCGACGAACTGCTGAGCGTGATCCGTCGAGGCATCGAGCTGAAGGACCTGCGTAACCGCGGCGTACTGTTCGAACCCCTGAAGAACCGCGTGCTGGGGATGATCTTCGAGAAATCCTCGACCCGTACCCGGCTGTCGTTCGAAGCCGGCATGATCCAGCTCGGCGGCCAGGCCATCTTCCTGTCCCCGCGCGACACCCAACTGGGCCGTGGCGAGCCGATCGGCGACTGCGCCATCGTCATGTCGCGCATGCTCGATGCGGTGATGATCCGGACCTTCGCCCACAGCACCCTGACCGAGTTCGCCGCCAACTCCCGGGTACCGGTGATCAACGGCCTGTCCGACGACCTGCACCCCTGCCAGCTGCTGGCCGACATGCAGACCTTCCTCGAACACCGCGGCGCCATCCAGGGCAAGACCGTGGCCTGGATCGGTGACGGCAACAACATGTGCAACAGCTACATCGAGGCGGCCATCCAGTTCGACTTCCAGCTGCGCATCGCCTGCCCGGCCGAATACGAGCCCAATGCCGAGTTCCTGGCCAAGGCTGGCGAGCGCGTGCAGATCTTCCGTGAACCCAAGGATGCCGTGCAGGGCGCGCACCTGGTGAGCACCGATGTCTGGACTTCCATGGGTCAGGAAGAGGAAACTGCACGGCGCCTGGCCTTGTTCGCGCCTTACCAGGTAACCCGCGAACTGCTCGACCTGGCAGCACCCGATGCCCTGTTCATGCACTGCCTGCCCGCCCACCGTGGCGAGGAAATCAGCCTGGACCTGCTCGACGACCCACGCTCGGTCGCCTGGGACCAGGCCGAAAACCGCTTGCATGCACAGAAGGCGCTTCTCGAATTTCTTGTTGAACCGGCCTATCACCACGCATGAGTCAACCTTTACTGCTTAACCTGCGCAACCTCGCCTGTGGCTATGGCGAGCAGCGCATCGTCCAGAACCTCAACCTGCACCTCAACGCCGGCGACATCGGTTGCCTGCTCGGCTCATCGGGGTGCGGCAAGACCACCACCCTGCGCGCCATCGCAGGCTTCGAGCCCGTGCACGAGGGTGAGATCCAGCTGGCCGGTGAAGTCATCTCCAAGGCTGGCTTCACCCTGGCGCCGGAAAAGCGCCGGATCGGCATGGTGTTCCAGGACTACGCGCTGTTCCCGCACCTGACAGTGGCCGAGAACATCGCCTTCGGTATCGGCAAGCACCCCAACCAGCAGCAGGTGGTCAAGGAAATGCTCGAGCTGGTGAAGCTCGACGGGCTCGGCAAACGCTACCCACACGAGCTTTCCGGCGGTCAGCAACAACGCGTGGCCCTGGCCCGCGCCCTGGCCCCCGAGCCGCAATTGCTGCTGCTCGACGAGCCCTTCTCCAACCTCGACGTGGAACTGCGCCGCCGCCTCAGCCATGAGGTTCGCGACATTCTCAAAAGCCGCGGCACCAGCGCCATCCTGGTCACCCACGACCAGGAAGAAGCCTTCGCGGTCAGTGACCATGTCGGCGTCTTCAAGGAAGGTCGCCTGGAGCAGTGGGACACGCCCTACAACCTCTATCACGAACCCCTGACCCCCTTCGTGGCCAGCTTCATCGGCCAGGGCTACTTCATTCGTGGCCAGCTGACCAGCCCGGAGTCCGTGCGTACCGAATTGGGTGAATTGCGCGGCAATCGCGCTTACACCTTCACCCCGGGCAGCGCGGTCGACGTCCTGCTGCGTCCGGACGACATCCTCCATGCGCCGCACAGCGCACTGAAGGTACAGATCGTCGGCAAGAGCTTCCTCGGCGCCTCGACCCTGTATCGCCTGCAACTGCCGACCGGCAGCCAGCTCGAAGCGATCTTCCCCAGCCATATCGACCACCAGGTCGGGGCCGAGGTGGGCATCGAAGTGGCGGCCGATCACCTGGTGCTGTTTGCCGTGCCCGGTAGCGTGGCGGCGCAGCTGCCGGTGCCGGAGAACGGGGTTCGGCGCTACAGTTCGGCGGTGTGATTCCTTTCGCGGGGCAAGCCCGCTCCTACGGTGTGTAGGAGCGGGCTTGCCCCGCGATGCGTTGAGTCAGCCGCGACCAATCTCGGCAAATTTCGCCTGGGTATGTTCGGCCAGCACCGCCGCCGACAACTCCACCTCCAGCCCACGCCGACCAGCGCTGACATGGATGGTTTCAAATGACTGGGCAGACTGATCGATAAAGGTGCGCAGGCGCTTTTTCTGCCCCAGCGGGCTGATCCCACCCACCAGGTAGCCCGTCGAACGCTGGGCCGCTGCCGGGTCGGCCATTTCGCACTTCTTCACCCCGGCGGCATGGGCGAGCCCCTTCAGGTCCAGGCTACCGACCACCGGTACCACCGCCACCAACAGTTCGCCCTTTTCACTGCTGGCGAGCAAGGTCTTGAATACCCGCGCCGGCTCCAACCCCAGTTTTTCGGCAGCTTCCAGCCCATAGGAAGCCGACTTGGGGTCATGTTCGTAACTGTGGACACGATGTTCGGCGCGAACCTTTTTCAGCAGATCCAGTGCGGGGGTCATGCAGAACTCCAGACAGAAGGTGAATGCCATTTTCGCCCGGTACTTTAGGACAAAACCCCCGCGCCAGCCACAGCCGTCACAGACGAGCCCGTCACTTCGGTGTGGGAAATTCCGGTATCGACAGGATTGCCAACAGTCAGTTTGTGAATGACGGTTCACTTTCGACCTTTGACATAAGCGTTTCTTGTCTATATTTTTTCGATTCTGAATATAGCCATGCCCCGTATCGGTGCATTCCCTGCAGCCTGCCCGACCGAAATGGGGATTTTGGTCGGGCGTTTGTCGAGCGCTCACTGCGCCTCACAACAACAAGAACCGAGGTAACGAATGACGACGGCTCTACGACAACCAACACTTTCAAGCCAATGCATGGCCGAGTTTCTCGGCACCGCGCTGCTGATCTTCTTCGGCACCGGTTGCGTGGCGGCGCTCAAGGTCGCGGGCGCCAGCTTCGGCCTGTGGGAAATCAGCATCATCTGGGGCGTCGGCGTAAGCATGGCGATCTACCTGACCGCCGGGGTGTCCGGCGCGCACCTGAACCCGGCCGTGAGCATCGCCCTGTGCCTGTTCGCCGGATTCGAGAAGCACAAGCTGCCGTTCTACATCGTCGCCCAGGTCGCCGGCGCCTTCTGCGCGGCGGCCCTGGTCTACACGCTGTACAGCAACCTGTTCTTCGATTACGAACAGGCCCACGCCATGATTCGCGGCAGCCAGGCCAGCCTGGAGCTGGCCTCGGTGTTCTCCACCTACCCGCACCCTGCCCTGTCCACCGGCCAGGCCTTTCTGGTCGAAGTGATCATTACCGCCGTACTGATGGCGGTGATCATGGCCCTGACCGACGACAACAACGGCCTGCCCCGGGGCGCCATGGCCCCCCTGCTGATCGGCCTGCTGATCGCCGTGATCGGTAGCGCCATGGGCCCGCTGACCGGCTTTGCCATGAACCCGGCCCGCGACTTCGGGCCCAAGTTGATGACATTCCTCGCCGGATGGGGCGAAGTCGCCTTTACTGGCGGTCGTGATGTTCCCTATTTCCTGATTCCGATTTTTGCGCCGATCATAGGAGCGAGCCTTGGTGCCGCCCTGTATCGCGGCGTGATCGCCCGCAACCTGCCGGTTGCCCAGAGCGAAACCGCCCGGACCGACGCCAACCCTCAGGGCAATACCCAGGCCTCCTGATGCTTGGTCGGCGAGCTTGGCTCGCCCCGCCCTGATAACCACCCTATTGAGCGCAAGGCCAACGACATGACAGACACCCAGCACAAGAACTACATCATTGCCCTGGACCAGGGCACGACCAGTTCGCGGGCCATCATTTTCGACCGCGATGCCAACGTGGTTGGCACCTCGCAGCGTGAGTTCGCCCAGCACTACCCACAAGCCGGCTGGGTCGAACACGACCCGATGGAAATCTTCGCCACCCAGAGCGCGACCATGGTCGAGGCCCTGGCCCAGGCCGGCATCAGCCACGACCAGGTCGCGGCCATCGGTATCACCAACCAGCGCGAAACCACCGTGGTCTGGGACAAGGAAACCGGTCGCCCGGTGTACAACGCCATCGTCTGGCAGTGCCGGCGCAGCACCGAGATCTGCGAGCAGCTCAAGCGTGACGGCCTGCAGGACTACATCCGCGAGACCACCGGCCTGGTCACCGACCCGTACTTCTCCGGCACCAAGCTCAAGTGGATCCTGGACAACGTCGAAGGCGCCCGCGAGCGCGCCGAACGCGGCGAATTGCTGTTCGGCACCGTCGACAGCTGGCTGATCTGGAAATTCTCCGGCGGCAAGGTGCACGTCACCGACTACACCAACGCCTCGCGCACCATGCTCTTCAACATCCACACCCTGCAGTGGGACGAGAAGATGCTCCAGGTGCTGGACATCCCGCGGGCGATGCTGCCCGAGGTGCGCAGCTCCTCGGAAGTCTATGGCCACAGCAAGAGCGGCATTGCCATTGCCGGTATCGCCGGCGACCAGCAGGCCGCACTGTTCGGCCAGATGTGCGTCGAGCCCGGCCAGGCCAAGAACACCTACGGCACCGGCTGTTTCCTTTTGATGAACACCGGCGACAAGGCGGTGAAATCGTCCCACGGCTTGCTCACCACCATCGCCTGCGGCCCCCGTGGCGAAGTGGCCTACGCCCTGGAAGGCGCGGTGTTCAACGGTGGTTCCACCGTACAGTGGCTGCGCGACGAACTGAAGATCGTCAACGACGCCCACGACACCGAGTACTTCGCCAGCAAGGTCAAGGACAGCAATGGCGTCTACCTGGTGCCGGCCTTCACCGGCCTGGGCGCCCCCTACTGGGACCCTTACGCCCGTGGCGCGCTGTTCGGCCTGACCCGCGGGGTGAAAGTCGACCACATCATCCGCGCCGCCCTGGAGTCGATCGCCTACCAGACCCGCGACGTGCTCGACGCCATGCAGCAGGACTGCGGCCAGCGCCTGAGCGAGCTGCGCGTGGACGGTGGTGCCGTGGCCAACAACTTCCTCATGCAGTTCCAGGCCGACATTCTCGGTACCTGCGTCGAGCGCCCGCAAATGCGCGAGACCACCGCCCTGGGCGCCGCCTACCTGGCAGGCCTGGCCTGCGGTTTCTGGAGTGGCCTGGACGAGCTGCGTGGCAAGGCGGTGATCGAACGCGAGTTCAGCCCGCAACTGGATGATGCGGAGAAAGAGAAGCTGTATGCCGGCTGGCTGAAGGCGGTGGACCGCACCCGGGATTGGGAGCCGCACGAGGAGTAGACCTTCGTAGCCCCTTCGCGGGGCAAGCCCGCTCCTACGGGGGCGGGCTTGCCCCGGGATTGATTCGGTGACTGGTCGTCAGCCAATTCCTCCGGCATCATGGAGAAATTTGCCCGGCAGCCCAGAAGGACCGCCCATGAATCTGCCCCCTCGCCAACAACAAATCCTCGAACTGGTCCGTGAACGTGGCTACGTCAGTATCGAAGAAATGGCGCAGCTGTTCGTCGTTACACCGCAGACCATCCGCCGCGACATCAATCAGCTTGCGGAAGTGAACCTGCTACGTCGCTACCATGGCGGCGCGGCCTATGACTCCAGCATCGAGAACACCGCCTACGCCATGCGCGCCGACCAGATGCGCGATGAAAAGCAGCGTATCGCCGAGGCCATCGCCTCACAGATTCCCGACCATGCCTCGTTGTTCATCAATATCGGCACCACCACCGAATCCATCGCCCGCGCCCTGCTCAACCACAATCACCTGAAGATCATCACCAACAACCTGCATGTGGCCTCGATCCTCAGCGCCAAGGATGACTTCGAAGTGCTGCTGGCCGGCGGCAATGTGCGCCGCGACGGCGGCGTGGTCGGCCAGGCCAGTGTCGACTTCATCAACCAGTTCAAGGTCGACTTCGCCCTGGTCGGCATCAGCGGCATCGACGAAGACGGCAGCCTGCTCGATTTCGACTACCAGGAAGTGCGGGTCTCCCAGGCGATCATCGCCAATGCCCGCCAGGTGATCCTCGCCGCCGACTCCAGCAAGTTCGGGCGCAACGCCATGGTGCGCCTGGGCTCGATCAGCCTGATCGATTGCCTGGTCACCGACCAGGCGCCAGTGCCCGCCCTCACCCAGTTGCTCAACCAGTTCAAGATTCGCCTGGAAGTGGTCTGAGGCCAGCAGCGCTGCCACCGCTGGGGTGGCAGCCGTCATGTTCGTTATTTTTCATTTAATTGTCATCTGATCAGTATTTTCTATGGAAAGTGACTGGCAGCAGGCATTCTCTTGCGCTAGTATTTTCGAATATGAACATTGATGTTCAATTTCGCTATTAGAACGCCTTTGAGGATGCCCTCCGTGCCGCACTCCAGCCTGTCATCGCCCGCCCTGGCCGATATCTACGACCTCGCCGTGATTGGCGGTGGCATCAATGGCGTCGGCATTGCCGCCGATGCAGCCGGACGCGGCCTGTCGGTGTTCCTTTGCGAAAAGGACGACCTGGCCAGCCACACCTCCTCGGCCAGCAGCAAGCTGATCCACGGTGGCCTGCGTTACCTGGAGCATTACGAATTCCGTCTGGTGCGCGAAGCCCTGGCCGAGCGCGAAGTGCTGCTGGCCAAGGCGCCACACATCGTCAAACCGATGCGCTTCGTCCTGCCGCACCGCCCGCACCTGCGTCCGGCCTGGATGATCCGCGCCGGCTTGTTCCTCTACGATCACCTGGGCAAGCGCAAGCAGCTCGGCGCCTCGCGCAGCCTGCGCTTTGGCCCGGGCAATCCGCTCAAGCCGGCGATCAGCCGCGGTTTCGAATACGCCGACTGCGCCGTGGATGACGCCCGCCTGGTGGTGCTCAATGCCATGGCCGCCCGCGAGCACGGCGCCGACATCCGCACCCGCACCCGCTGCCTGAGCGCCAGCCGGGTCGATGGCCTGTGGAATGTCCAGCTGCAACATGCCGACGGCAGCCAGCAGTCGATCAAGGCTCGCGCCCTGGTCAACGCAGCGGGCCCATGGGTCGCCAAGTTCATCGAGGACGACCTGCAGCTCAAGGCCCCCTACGGCATTCGCCTGATCCAGGGCAGCCACCTGATCGTGCCGAAGCTTTATGAAGGTGAACATGCCTACATCCTGCAGAACGAAGACCAGCGGATCGTCTTCGCCATTCCCTACCTGGAACGCTTCACCCTGATCGGCACCACCGACCGTGAATACACCGGCGACCCGGCCAAGGTCGCGATCACCGAAGCCGAGACCGACTACCTGCTCAAGATCGTCAACGAACACTTCAATCACCAGCTCAGCCGCGCAGACATCCTGCACACTTTTGCCGGCGTGCGGCCGCTGTGCAACGACGAGTCCGACAACCCCTCGGCCGTGACCCGCGACTACACCCTGGCGCTCTCGGCCAGCAACGGCGAGGCGCCGTTGCTGTCGGTGTTCGGCGGCAAGCTGACCACCTACCGCAAACTGGCCGAGTCGGCGATGGGCGAACTGGCGCCGTTCTTCACCCAGATGCGCGGCAGCTGGACCGCCACTGCACCGTTGCCAGGCGGCGAAGACATGACCACCCCGCAAGCGCTGGTCGATGCGATCCTGGCCCGCTGTGGCTGGCTGCCGGCAGAGATTGCCAAGCGCTGGGCGCGCACCTACGGCAGCCGCGTCTGGCGCCTGCTCGAAGGCGTGCAGGGCCCTGAAGACCTGGGCGAAGCGATCGGCGGCGGCCTGTTCACCCGCGAGGTGGACTACCTGTGCAGCGAAGAATGGGCGAGCAGCGCCGAAGACATCCTATGGCGTCGCAGCAAGCTGGGGTTGTTCACCACGGCGGCCGAACAGCAGGCACTCAAGGACTACCTTCAGCGCCTGGCACTGAACCGCGCCCGCGTTCAGGCCGCCTGATGCTGATTGCCTACTGATCCCTGTGGAAGCTGGCATCGCCAGCACTACTGACGACGCGAATCGCCTGGCACCGCGTCGATTCCATCGCCGGCTACGCCAGCTCCCACAATGAGTCAGCCGTGGGAGCTGGCGTAGCCGGCAATATTGACGACACAAAAACGGCGCTACATTCGGATTTCCGAACGACAAACACGCTGACATTCGGCGAGCCGGACGAATAACCCCGCCACCAAAACTTCAAAAAAGATTAATACCCTGATTTTCCGGGCCCTCGTGATCGAAGTCAGGGCTTGGCACGAGTCATGCTCTACACTCAGTACCCGAATGCGCAACGCTTCATTGCAGTGTTCGCTGAACGACGAGCCCGCCAACGGCTCCATAAAAAAAACAACGTCGAGGAAATTTTGATGCGTATCGTTCGTCATCTGTTGGGTGCGGCCATCGCCGCTGCCGTGATCAGCTCGCCGGCCATGGCCGAGGAGCTCACCGGCACCCTGAAGAAGATCAAGGACTCGGGCACCATCACCCTGGGGCACCGCGACTCCTCCATCCCGTTCTCCTACCTGGCTGGTAAACCGGAGCCCGTAGGCTATTCCCACGACATCCAGCTGGCCATCGTCGAGCACCTGAAGAAGCAGCTCGCCGCCCCGGACCTGAAGACCCGCTACAACCTGGTCACCTCCCAGACCCGTATCCCGCTGGTGCAGAACGGCACCGTCGACGTTGAATGCGGCTCCACCACCAACAACGTCGAACGCCAGCAGCAAGTTGCCTTCTCGGTCGGCATCTTCGAAGTGGGTACCCGCCTGCTGACCAAGGTCAAGGATGGTCAGCCAAGCTACAAGGACTTCCCGGACCTGGCCGGCAAGAACGTGGTGACCACCGCCGGCACCACCTCCGAGCGCATCCTCAAGGCGATGAACGCCGACAAGCAGATGAAGATGAACGTGATCTCGGCAAAAGACCACGGCGAAGCCTTCAACATGCTCGAAAGCGGCCGCGCCGTGGCCTTCATGATGGACGACGCCCTGCTGGCCGGCGAAATGGCCAAGGCCCGCAAGCCGGCCGACTGGGTCATCACCGGTACCCCGCAGTCCTACGAGATCTACGGCTGCATGGTGCGCAAGGACGACCCTGCCTTCAAGAAAGCCGTCGATGACGCCATCGTCGCACTGTACAAGTCGGGCGAGATCAACAAGATCTACGACAAGTGGTTCATGCAGCCAATCCCGCCAAAAGGCCTGAACCTGCAGTTCCAGATGAGCGACGAGCTCAAGGCGCTGATCGCCACGCCAACCGACAAAGCTGCAGACGAAAAGAAGTCCTGATCCCCAGCTAGTTAGTGTCTAACCTTTCATCCGAGGGCGCATGTCGCCCTCGGATGCTCGAAGGTGCCCGTGAAACAACCGATCTGAGGGGAAATCCCGATGAATTACAACTGGGACTGGGGCGTATTCTTCAAGTCCACCGGCGTGGGCAGCGAAACCTATCTGGACTGGTACGTCACCGGTCTGGGCTGGACCATCGCCATCGCCATCACTGCCTGGATCATTGCGCTGCTGCTGGGTTCGGTACTCGGCGTCATGCGCACTGTCCCGAACCGCGTGGTATCGGGTATCGCCACCTGCTACGTGGAACTCTTCCGCAACGTACCGCTGCTGGTGCAGCTGTTCATCTGGTACTTCCTGGTGCCCGACCTGCTGCCGGAAAACCTGCAGGAATGGTTCAAGCAGGATCTCAACCCGACCACCTCGGCCTTGATCAGCGTGGTCATCTGCCTGGGCCTGTTCACCGCTGCCCGTGTCTGCGAACAGGTGCGCACCGGTATCCAGGCGCTGCCGCGTGGCCAGGAATCGGCCGCCCGCGCCATGGGCTTCAGCCTGCCGCAGATCTACTGGAACGTGCTGCTGCCGCAAGCCTACCGGATCATCATTCCGCCGCTCACCTCGGAATTCTTGAACGTGTTCAAGAACTCCTCGGTAGCCTCGCTGATCGGCCTGATGGAACTGCTGGCCCAGACCAAGCAGACCGCCGAATTCTCAGCCAACCTGTTCGAGGCCTTCACCCTGGCCACGCTGATCTACTTCACCCTGAACATGGGGCTGATGCTGTTCATGCGCATGGTCGAGAAGAAAGTCTCGGTGCCAGGCCTGATTTCCGTAGGGGGTAAATGATGGAGCTGGATTTCTCAAGCATCGGCCCTGCCCTGCCGGCCCTTTGGGACGGCATGCTGTTGACCCTGCAACTGATGGTCATGGGCGTGGTCGGCGGCATCGTGCTGGGTACCCTCCTGGCCCTGATGCGCCTGTCGTCGAGCAAGCTCTTGGCCAACGTCGCCGGCTTCTACGTCAACTACTTCCGCTCCATCCCGCTGCTGCTGGTCATCACCTGGTTCTACCTGGCGGTGCCCTTCATCCTGCGCTGGATCACCGGCGAAGACACCCCGGTCGGTGCCTTCACCTCCTGCGTCGTGGCGTTCATGATGTTCGAGGCGGCCTACTTCTGTGAAATCGTCCGCGCTGGCGTGCAGTCGATCTCCAAGGGCCAGATGGGCGCAGCCCAGGCCCTGGGCATGACCTACGGCCAGACCATGCGCCTGATCATCCTGCCCCAGGCGTTTCGCAAGATGACCCCGCTGCTGCTGCAACAGAGCATCATCCTGTTCCAGGACACCTCGCTGGTCTACACCGTCGGCCTGGTGGACTTCCTCAACTCCGCGCGTGCCAACGGCGACATCATCGGGCGCTCCCATGAGTTCCTGCTGTTCGCCGGCGTCGTGTACTTCCTCGTCAGCTTCTCCGCTTCCTGGCTGGTCAAGCGTCTGCAGAAAAGGATAACCGTATGATTTCCATCAAGAACGTCAACAAGTGGTACGGCGACTTCCAGGTTCTGACCGACTGCAACACCGAAGTCAAAAAAGGTGAAGTGGTGGTGGTCTGCGGCCCTTCCGGTTCCGGCAAATCGACCCTGATCAAGTGCGTCAACGCCCTGGAGCCGTTCCAGAAAGGTGACATCGTGGTCGACGGCACCTCGATCGCCGATCCCAAGACCAACCTGCCCAAGCTGCGCTCGCGGGTCGGCATGGTGTTCCAGCATTTCGAGCTGTTCCCGCACCTCTCGATCACCGAGAACCTGACCATTGCCCAGCGCAAGGTCCTGGGCCGCAGCGAAGCCGAAGCGACCAAGAAGGGCCTGGCCCTGCTCGACCGCGTCGGCCTCAGCGCCCATGCCAAGAAGCATCCCGGCCAGCTCTCCGGTGGCCAGCAGCAGCGTGTGGCCATCGCCCGCGCCCTGTCGATGGACCCGATCGTCATGCTGTTCGACGAACCGACCTCGGCCCTGGACCCGGAAATGGTCAACGAGGTACTGGACGTCATGGTCGAGCTGGCCCACGAAGGCATGACCATGATGTGCGTGACCCACGAGATGGGCTTTGCCCGCAAGGTGGCCAACCGGGTGATCTTCATGGACCAGGGCCGCATCATCGAGGATTGCCAGAAGGAAGACTTCTTCGGTGACCCGAGCGCACGCCACGAGCGTACCCAGCACTTCCTCAGCAAGATCCTGCAACACTGAGGACACAACACTGTTGTTTCGGCGTACGCCGGATCGGCAGTGTTGTTAATTGTCACTGTTTGCCCGGTGTACGCCGGGCAGGCAGTGCTGTTCGTTACAAGGTTACTGTGATGAAATGCGATCCTTCGCTTTTTCGCCCAGCCAAGCCTGCCCTAGCCGTGAAACCCCGTCTGATCCGCCAGTTGTTGCTGCCTCCTTTGATCGTCCTGCTGATGATCGGCCTGGGAGTGGCCGGTTTCATGATCAGCGAACACAACGGCATCCGCAGCTTGAGCGAGAACGGCGAGCGCCAGCTCGAGCTGCACGCGCGCGCGGTCGAAAGTGAAATCAGCAAATACACCTACCTGCCCAGCCTGCTGGAACTGGAAGACAGCGTCTCCCACCTGCTGACCGACGCCAACGGCGAAAACCGCCAGACGGTCAATGAATACCTCGAAGGCCTGAACCGCCGCAGCCGCAGCCGGGCCATCTTCGTCCTCGACACCACCGGCCGGGTCCAGGCCACCAGCAACTGGCGCGATGCCGACAGTTTCCTCGGTGAAGACCTGTCGTTCCGCGCCTATTTCCAGGACGCCGTGCGTGGGCAACCGGGCCGTTTCTACGGCATCGGCAGCACCACCGGCGAGCCGGGCTACTACCTGGCCCACGGCCTGGAAGAACACGGCAAGATCATCGGCGTGGCGGTGATCAAGGTCCGCCTGGAGGCCATGGAAGAGCGCTGGCAACGGGCGCGCCTGGAAGCCTTCGTCAGTGACGAGAACGGCATCATCATCCTCTCCAGCGACCCGGCACGGCGCCTCAAGTCGGTGCGCCCGCTGACCCCGGAGATCAAGGAACGCCTGGCGCGCAGCCTGCAGTACTACTGGTGGCCGCTGAACGAATTGCAGCCGCTGTCGCGAGAAAAGCTCGCCGACGGTATCGAAAAACTGAGCTTTCCGGCCAATGCCGAACTGGGCGACGGTCGCCACGAAGTCGCCTACCTGGCCCAGACCCGGCGCCTGAGCGACACCCCCTGGCACTTCACCCTGCTCACCCCCTTGCAGGACCTGCGCCGCGAGTCGGTGGTCCAGGGCGTGCTGGTGGCCATCGCCTTCGCCTTGCTGGCGATCCTGCTGATTGCCTGGAACGAACGGCGCAAGGTAATCGCCACTCGCCTGGCAGCCCGTGAAGCCCTGGAAGAAGCCAACAGCCAACTGGAGCGCAAGATTGCCGAGCGCACCGCTGACCTGCGCGCCAGCAACGACCGCCTCAAGGGCCAGATCCGCGAACGCCGGCACGCCGAGCAGACCTTGCGCCACGCCCAGGACGAACTGGTGCAGGCCGGCAAGCTGGCGGCCATCGGCCAGATGTCGACCAGCATCGCCCACGAACTGAACCAGCCGCTGGCGGCCCTGCGCACCCTGTCGGGCAACACCGTGCGCTTTCTCGAGCGCGGCGCCCTGGAGACCGCCAGCACCAACCTGAGCACCATGAACGACCTGATCGACCGCATGGGCCGGATCACCGCCAGCCTGCGCTCCTTTGCCCGGCGCGGCGACGACAGCGGCCAGGCGTCGCTGGCCAAGGCGATCGAGGCCAGCCTGCAGGTCCTGGGCAACCGGGTCGCCGGCTGCCACCTCAAGCTGCACAGCAACTACGAAGATCAGCAGCTGGCCATCGACCAGACCCGCCTGGAACAGATCCTGGTCAACCTGATCGGCAACGCCCTGGACGCCATGGCCGCGCAACCTGCGCCGCAGTTGTGGCTCGAAGGCGAACTGCAGGGCGACAAGTACCGCCTGCGGGTACGCGACAATGGCCACGGTATCGACGACGAAGCGCGCAAGCATCTGTTCGAACCTTTCTTCACCACCAAACCGGGAGAGCACGGCCTGGGCCTGGGCCTGACCCTGTCCGCCAGCCTCGCCGCCGCCGCCAAGGGCAGCCTGAGTGTCGAACATCCCGCCAGTGGCGGTACCGCGTTCGTCCTCGCCCTGCCCCTGGTCAATGCCCCCACCGAATCTGCCGAGTCCCTATGAACCAAGCACCCCTAACCGTCCTGATCGTCGAAGACGACCCGCATGTGCTGCTCGGTTGCCAGCAGGCCCTGGCCCTGGAAGACATCGCCTGCGAAGGTGTCGGCAGCGCCGAGGAAGCCTTGCAACGCGTCGGTGATGATTTCGCCGGCATCGTGGTCAGCGACATTCGCCTGCCCGGCATCGATGGCCTGGAACTGCTCGGCCGCCTCAAGGCCCGCGACAACAGCCTGCCGGTGGTGCTGATCACCGGCCACGGCGATATCGACATGGCCGTGGGGGCGATGCGCAACGGCGCCTACGACTTCATGGAAAAGCCCTTCGCCCCGGAACGCCTGGTCGAAGTGGTGCGCCGTGCCCTGGAGCAACGCGGCCTGGCCCGGGAAGTCTTCGCCCTGCGCCGCCAGTTGGCCGGGCAAAGCACCCTGGAAGGACGGATCATCGGTCGCTCGCCGGCCATGCAGAACCTGCGCGAGCTGATCGCCAACGTCGCCGATACCTCGGCCAACGTCCTGATCGAAGGCGAGACCGGCACTGGCAAGGAACTGGTCGCCCGCTGCCTGCACGACTTCAGCCGGCGCCAGGGGCAACCGTTCGTGGCCCTGAACTGCGGCGGCCTGCCGGAGAACCTGTTCGAAAGCGAGATCTTCGGCCACGAGGCCAATGCCTTTACCGGCGCCGGCAAGCGCCGCATCGGCAAGATCGAGCACGCCAATGGCGGCACGCTGTTCCTCGATGAAGTCGAGAGCATGCCGATCAACCTGCAGATCAAGCTGCTGCGGGTCCTGCAGGAACGGACCCTGGAGCGCCTGGGCTCGAACCAGAGCATCCCGGTCGACTGCCGGGTGATTGCCGCGACCAAATCCGACCTCGACGCCCTGGGCCAGAGCGGCCAGTTTCGCAGCGACCTGTACTACCGCCTCAACGTGGTGACCCTGGAACTGCCGCCGCTGCGCGAGCGCCGCGAAGACATCCTGCAGCTGTTCGAACACTTCCTGCAGCTGTCGGCGCTGCGCTTCGACCGTGAAACCCCGCAACTGGACAGCCAGACCCTGTCGCGGCTGATGGCCCACGATTGGCCGGGCAACGTGCGCGAACTGCGCAATGTCGCCGAACGCTACGCCCTGGGCCTGCCCGCGTTCAAGAAGAGCGGCGCCAGTGCCAACCAGGGCCTGGGCTTTGCCGAGGCCGTGGAAGCCTTCGAGCGCAACCTGCTCAGCGATGCCCTGCAGCGCACCGGCGGCAACTTGAGCCAGGCCAGCCAGGAGCTGGGCATGGCCAAGACCACCCTGTTCGACAAAGTGAAGAAGTACGGCCTCGGATAACCCGCCAAGACATCGGAAAAGTACGTGGACCTGATACTCAAAGCCTGCCTGGGCGCCGCCGTGGTGGTGATCCTTGCCGCCCTGGCCAAGACCCGCAACTACTACATTGCCGGCCTGGTGCCGCTGTTCCCGACCTTCGCCCTGATTGCCCACTACATCGTCGGCAAGGGGCGCTCGCTGGACGACCTGAAGACCACCATCCTGTTCGGCATGTGGTCGATCATTCCCTACTTCGTCTACCTGGTAGCGCTGTATGTGCTGGTGGACCGCCTGCGCCTGGAGCTGTCATTGGCGCTGGCGGCGGTGGCCTGGCTGATGGCGGCGACGGTGCTGGTCAGTGTCTGGGTGAGGTTGCATTGAGGCTCATCGCGGGGCAAGCCCGCTCCTACTGTGGGAGCGGGCTTGCCCCGCGATCAGTACACCGCCAGAGGGGTATCAGCCAGCCGTTGCGTCTCCAGGTACGGCAACACCGCGCCCAGCAACGCGCCCTTGAACTGCGCCTGGAAGCGATGGGCCAGGCCCGGGATCAGCTTCAATTGACTGTCCCGCAGGTGCGCGGCCAGGTGCACCCCATGCATCACCGGCAACAACGGGTCGGCGGTGCCATGTACCACCAGGGTTGGCAGGCGTAGCTTGTCGAGCAACTCGACCCGACTCGGCTCGGCAAGAATGGCCATGATCTGGCGCTCGACGCCTTCAGGGTTGAACGCCCGGTCATAGGCAATCGCGGCCTGCTCCAGCAACTCCTGACGATCGTCCTTGACCTGCGGACTCCCCAGCGCCGCCAGCAGATCGGCCTGTTGTTCGAGGGCCGCTTCGCGGTTTGGCGCTTCGCGCCGGGCCAACAACTGCAGCAGTGCCGCGCTTGGCATCGGCAGCCCCTGTGCACCGGAACTGGACATGATCAGGGTCAGGCTCTCGACCCGCTGCGGCGCCAGGGCCGCCAGGTGCTGGGCAATCATCCCACCCATGCTCACACCCAGCACATGAAAACGTTGCACATGCAGGGCATCCATCAAACCCAGGCCATCTTCAGCCATGTCCGTCAGGGTGTAGGGCGCAGCCACCTGCAAACCCAGCTTGTAGCGCAGCAGTTCGAAGGACAGGCTGGCACTGGCCGGTGCCTGGTTCCAGGCCGACAGGCCGATATCGCGGTTGTCGTAGCGGATCACCCGAAAGCCCTGCCGGCAGAGGGCGACCACCACCTCATCAGGCCAGTGGATCAACTGCCCGCCCAGGCCCATCACCAACAGCAGCGCAGGATCGGAGCGACGGCCGATGCTCTGGTAGGCCAGGCTGACCTGTGCCAGCTCGACCCGTTCGGTAGGCACATTGACGTCGCAGCGTGCCGCGGCAAAGGAAGGCACGGCGCAGACCAGCGCCAGGAACAATAAAAAAGCCCGCATGAGTGAAACACCAGAATGCAAATCCCCAGTAGATCGTGAGTCTGATGACTTTCATTCAAGCGCGCTGCCACAGTTGCGTGACAGTTTGATGAACCCCGCCCAACGGCAGCCAGCGTTATGTACCGCACCGCACCGTGCCACTTGCTTCCAAATCCGCAATGCCAGTACCGGCACAACCTTGATTGCGGACTACCTTCATGAGCGATTCCACCGAAACCCCGGATACCCTCTCTTTTGCGCCCGTCAGTTTCATTGCCGCCCGATTGAACGGCGTACCTCAGGACATACTCAATCGACACAGGAAGCATCGCGACACCTTCACCATCCTCCTTGCCGAGGCAAACAGTACGCATCAGGTCATACAGACGCTGCTACGCAAACAACTCAGCACGGAGCCGAGCACCACCGGCCTGCGCTTCAACACCAGCAACACCTTTGTCAGCCTCGCCGCCCTTGCCGCCTATAACCGCCATCATCCCCGGGCCCCGACCGACCTGGACACCCGCGCCCAAGTCGTGGGCACAGAAGCCCAGAGCCCGTTGCTGCGCCTGACGCCCACTCAGTTGCTGGCCCGGCTCGGTGAGCTGGATCTCCCGGCGGCTATCCGGCAAGCGTGGAACAGTTATTGGAATGCACGAGCCAAGGGTACGCCCGTCAGCCGGCAAACCCACGCCCAGGACCAGTACCTGGGTATTTTCAGGGCACGCTGGGAAGCTGTGGTGGCAAGCGGTGAACTCGATACCCAGCAGCAACGCCTGGTTTCCGGCGTACTGAACGACCCGGAATGGCTGCGCCTGGGCAGCAAGCAACTCTTTATCGAAACCCCCGCCATAGCGGGAAAGGCGATACCCGGTGCGTTGGTGTTCAGTATCGAGGACACCCCCCTGCGAGTGCTCTATATACCGGGCAGTCAGCAGACCTTTACCGCCCATGCGACCGGGCAAGCACTGGAAGCCGCCTTGTTGCATAACAGCAGCACCAGTGACGCGACAGCAATTGTCAGCTTCCACCGTCAAGACAGCCTTGCAGCAGGATTCACTACCCTGTTCAACGACCTGCTCCAGGTCCGGCTCGACGCCCTGGCGTTCGATCCGGGCGCTGATATTCAAACCCATGCAGAGCTTGCCCTTGGCAAGCTTCACGCGGTCGACGCGGCACAACGCAACGCCAACCTGTTCCATGCCCTGCCGGCAACTGAACCGGAACTGGACAGCGACGCTTCAGAGGCCTCATTTTTCGATTTTGGCCATCTGTCCATCGAAGTGCCCTATAGCGTCCGCGCGGAGCAGATCAAGAAACAAATGAATCTGCTGGACGCACTCGACGAAGAAAAACTGCAATCCCTCAAGACCTGGCAGGCCACTTTGGAAGGGGCTCGCAGCAAAGCCGACCTAGCCATGGAACCACTGCTGCAAGCCAACGCCTGGCTGTCGTTCAATGCATCGCAAACCGATGACGACCCACCGTTGCTGTCAGCTCACCATGAGGGACTGCGCGCCCACGCCCAGATCCAGAACCTGCTGGGCCAGATCGACGATGAGGAACGCCGGTGGATCGAGAGCGTGCTCGACCAACCGTCGTCCTTTCCGAAACCAGGCTCCGACATCATCGCCGCACACCCGGAACTGAGCGAAACGACACAGCGGGACGGCACCGAGAGCACCACCAGGACGCTTATCAGCGACTGCGTCATCATCACCCTGAAGAATCAGCAAGCCCCTACCAGCCTGTTATTGTTCTGGCCGGGCGCAATGGGGGGACTACTGCGCCTTGCCAACCAGGCCGAGCTGGAGCGCTGCCTCGGCGTTGTCGATCCAGGCAGCCAGTCTGTCACCCTGGTCCCGCTTGCCGGCGATATCCTGGGCCAGGTCCTGACCCATCATCTGCTGCGCAGCAAGGCTGCGGCGCAACGACTTTCGCCTATGGCCGACAGCACGGTCGGCGACCAAGCGCTATCGCATCTTGGAGAAGCACTGGCCCACTCCTTGCGGGTTCCTGGCCATGGTGCCCGTGAACTGGCCCTGCGACTACTGGAAGAACAACGGGCCACTGTCACCCTCAGCAGCCTGAGCATGCCTTGGCTGGAAAATCTGACCGACGCCGAGCGTAGCGCCTTCAAGTCGAGTGCCCAGGACTACCTTCAGGCCATGCGTAGCGCCCAGGCCCTGATTGCCCGCGACCTGCCCAATCGTCCGCTGTTCTGCCGCCAGTACATCAGGCAGCGCCTGAAGCAGGACATCCCGACTTATGACGACAGTGAAATCTCCATCGACCTTCCGCACAGCACCTCCTGGCGCAAGGACCCCGTGAGCGGTGGCGGCACACCTGGTGGCGTGCCGTCAAAGTCAGACCTGGTTGCCAGTCCGGCACGACAAACCCTGACGCTGGACAATCTGTTCCTGGAAAACATCGACACGGCCATGAAGAATCGCCTGTACTTCATGACGCTGCAGCCGAGCAGCACAGACCCGGTCATCGCTCAGGCCCTGAACAGCACGATCGATAAGACCTATCTGGAAGACCTAGCCGAAGACCTCGACCTGGCCCAGAAATATGAAGATCGGATACTGGCCACCTATCGCGGTACCAACGAAAGCGAATTTGCCCGCGCCTTTCGCCGCGAGTGCCTGACCGAACCCTTTCGCCAAATGCTCAAGATGCACAGCGTCCATGCCAGGGCTAATGGCAACCTGGACGCACATGGCAAGGTTATCTTCGATATCGCCATCGACGCCGGCCACACCGACGACTATCAGGTCAGCGGCCATGACATTCGCTTGATCCCTGCCCGGCTCACCGTGGGCGGACAAGACACAAACGATGGTCCCACAACACTCTCCGGTGTCACCTTCATCAACGACCAGACCAGTGGCATTACAGTGCTCTACTGCCCTGACCACCCCAGCAAGCTGATTCGCCAATTCAGTTCACTGGAGTCAGCGCGCGAAGCCTTGTATGAATCGACCAAACAGAGCGGTGAAATCGACTACCTCACCAGTCGTGCCTTGCAGGGCGACCCCACCTCCCACGCGTCGCGGATGCGCCAGGCCATCGAAAAACGCTTTTCCGGCATTATCGGCCTGGGTTCGGCATGGCTGTCGAACATCTCATTGGCCCAGACCCTGCTCAATGCCCAGGAAGGCAGGGTATTGGAGGCCCATCGGTTGACCTCGCGCTCCAACGAAACGTTATGGCTGGAGAATTTCGCCTACCAGAGCGGCATGATCTTCAACTACATCAAGATGGCAATCGGCTTCGTTCCGCTGATCGGTACCGCAGTCAGCGTGTACGACATGTTCGACGCTTGCGCCCGAGCCGCCTCGGCGCTGGTACATGGCCAGGTAGGGCGCGCCATGGATGAATTGGAACAAGCGCTGTTGTGCTTCATCGATGCGGCCATGGATGTGCTGCCCACCCTGGTAGTCAAAGGCAGCGCCGCGCGCCGACTCACCCGTTTTCGCCAGCTGAATTCACTGCAAGGCGGCCAGGGTACGGGGCCCAAGTCGAGCACGGCCAGCGCCAGCAAACGCCTGGCGCGCTTCGCAGGTTATGAATACCCGTTCCCATTGGACTTGCAGGATCTGCGCCCCGCAAAGCAGGGCAAGTACCGCGGCGTCTACCGGCATGCCGAGGGTGACTTCATCCTGGTCGAAGACCGCCTTTGCCAGGTGGAATGGCTGGAGACGGAACACACCTGGCGTCTACGTGGTACCTCGCGCAAGACCTGGAAAAGGAACATCGCCCTGAATGAGCAGGGCCAGTGGGATACCCACTTCGCCTTGTACGGCGTCCATCTGCACGGCGGCGGTTCGGGTGGAGGGCAAGCACTCGGTCACCTGGCCGAGCAGTTGGACCCGTACTGGCCTGCCGCCATTCGCCAAAGGCTGCCGCGCTTCTGGACGGACCGTTTGTATCGTCGCCAGCACATGCTCAAAGCCCGGGGCCTGCAGGACGAAAACCGGCTGCAAACTTCGCTGCAACGCTCCAACGCCAGCTTCATCGCATACGACGCGGCGGCTCCGGCCGCTCAAGTGGCCCTGCGCACGCAGATGAAAGCAAACTGCCTGGCCGATATCGATGCGGCAAAAAACGCGTTCACTAGCTGGGATGAACTACTGAAAATCGCCAATCGGACAGACAAGCAACTGTGCATGCTACAAAAAGTACGCAGCGCCAAAGTCGTCTGTGATCGACTGCACCACCTGATCGAACTGGCCCGGGACGAATCCCTGGGCAGCGTGCACAAGGCAGTGAACCTCCGCTTGCAACTGGCCCAGGTAGACGACCTGGTCGATCAGGCGCCTTTGCTGCGCAGGTTGCGCAGCGAATCGGTGACGGTTCTCCAGGCAAAGTCGCAGATGGCCGCACACAAGCTGCAATTGGTCGACTGGTACAAGGCCCTGGACTTTCCTGCGCCTCGGCCAGGCAGGCGCGCTGCCGACTTCAATCAACGGCTGAACAGTATAAAGTCCGACTTTACCGAGCGCCTGAAGGCGGCAGAGCACATACAGGACGCCGACAATTACCAAACGGCAGTGGCTGAAGCCAACCAGCAGTTCGAGAACCGACTGACCAGGCTGGGAGACAATTTCGACATCAACGCGGAGTATCTGCAGGAGTTCGCCAGGCACGAGATATTCAAACACGCCTACCAACGCCTGGAAAAGCGCTTGAACAACACGCTTTTCATCCTCTTTAACACTTTGCACCTGATGGTTGCGGCAAAACACTACGGCAACACTTCAGTCATTGCCGAGTTTTACCTGCGGCGCTTGAATGCGATCGAAGAAGACGTGGCGCAAGTCCAGGGTACCCTGGCAGACATGTATGAGGTGACCACCTCCTCCGAACAGCGTCGAGCGATTCAAGACAGTGCCCTGCGCGTGTACCGCCAGTACAAACTGGAACTGCAAAGCACCCATGCCAGTTTTCCCGAACTGTTCGACGGGCACTACCTGAAGCAGCTACATGAGAATCTCGATGAGTTGCTCCTGCAGACCGAAAAATACATTCGGCGATTGCCCGGCCAGCCACGCCCCTCCCGCGGGCGAAGCAGCCCACGGCTGTTTCAGGTAGAGGATGGCAATTTCTATATTGGCGATTTCACTCCCGCCACAGGCAGCGCGCCTGCACGCATCACCGCGCACAACCCGGACGGCGGTGCTGTCAGACAATTCGAGCCGGTTGGCGAACGCTGGAGACCCTTGATCACTCCCCCCCCCGCTCGGCCACACGAGCTGCGCAACCTCAAACAAACAGCCGCCGCGTTGCTCAAGGATCTGGACAGCTTCCGTCGCAATGTACACACCAGCATCAAACCGACCAGCAGCCCCTATCAACTCAACGACATGATGACCATCAAGGCCAATAGTCTGGAAAGCTGTGCCAATCGTATCGAGGCGCTAGGCGGCACACTCACCGATACAGCTGATTTACGCCAGCAGGCAACCTTACTGCGTCAGGAAGGTACAGCGTTGCTCGTTGCTCAGATCAAGGCCAGTCAGCAACCCAATGCAGGTTATCTGGTCGACCTCCTCACTCATGGCCAGATCAGGATCCAGCGACCGAACAACCGCCAGTTGCTGCGTACCCGCGACTATCTCCAGGAGTATGAGGTTGTAGACCTGAAATCGGCTGGCGAGCCTGTCTTGTGGTATGCGCACTTCCACTACCGCGACCTTGATACACCGTTCGAGCGCTTCAGTGCCGCTCATCTCAAACGGGTGGAGGATCGCTTCAAGGGCCCGCAATGGCAACAGACCCAGACCGGAGGCGGCAACCCCCCGGATGACATCTGGCGCGGGGTGATCAGGGCAGAAGTGGCAAACCAGTATTTCGCGGACCTGTAGACCTTGGCTCAAACGAGGGCGAGCCCACAAGCTCGCCGTCGTTTGTCTCAGGCCAGTGCGCTACGCAGTTGCCGCGCCGCCGCCACCATGTTCACCAGGGCCGCCTCGGTCTCAGGCCACGCACGGGTCTTCAGGCCACAGTCAGGGTTGACCCACAAGCGCTCGGCCGGAATGCGCTTCACCGCCTTGCTCATCAACTTGACCATCTCGGCGGTGTCCGGCACCCGTGGCGAGTGGATGTCGTAGACTCCCGGACCGATGTCGTTGGGGTAGTCGAAAGCCTCGAACGCCTCCAGCAACTCCATGTCCGAGCGCGAGGTCTCGAGGGTGATCACGTCGGCGTCCATGGCGGCGATGGCCTGGATCACGTCGTTGAACTCGCTGTAGCACATGTGGGTGTGGATCTGGGTTTCATCGCGCACGCCGCTGGAGCACAGGCGGAAGGCCTGCACGGCCCAGTCCAGGTAAGCCTGCCAGTGTGCCCGGCGCAGGGGCAGGCCTTCGCGGAAGGCGGCTTCGTCGATCTGCACGATCTTGATACCCGCCGCCTCCAGGTCCTGCACTTCGTCGCGAATGGCCAGGGCCAGTTGCTCGGCCTGGGTCTGGCGCGACACATCTTCGCGCGGGAAGGACCACATGAGCATGGTCACAGGGCCCGTCAGCATACCTTTCATGACTTTGCGGGTCTGGCGCTGGGCGTACTCGATCCAGCTCACGGTCATGGGTTGCGGACGGCTCAGGTCGCCGAAGATGATTGCTGGTTTGACGCAACGCGAACCATAGCTCTGCACCCAGCCGAAGCGGGTGAACAGGTAGCCGTCCAGTTGCTCGGCAAAGTATTCGACCATGTCATTGCGCTCGGCTTCGCCGTGCACCAGCACGTCCAGGCCCAGTTGCTCCTGTACCTGCACGGCGTGGCGGATCTCACTGTACATGGCATCGGTGTAGTCGTTGGCCGATAGCTTGCCTTGCTTGTAGGCCTGGCGTGCCAGACGAATGGCCGAGGTCTGCGGGAACGAGCCGATGGTGGTGGTCGGGAACGCAGGCAACTGCAGGCGCTGGCGTTGCGCCTCGATGCGCTGGGCAAAGACCGACTGGCGCTGGCGGTCGGCGGCAGTCACTGCGGCCAGACGGGCTTGCACCTCGGGCTTGTGGATGCGCGGCGACTCGCTGCGGCTGCGCTGCACGGCGCGGCTTGTGGCCAGGGCGTTCTGCACCAGCGGCAGGTGCGGGGAGTCGACAGCCTTGCCCAATACGGCGATCTCTTCGCACTTTTGCACGGCGAACGCCAGCCAGCTCTTCAGCTCGGTATCGAGCTTGTCTTCCCGCGCCAGGTCCACGGGGCTGTGCAGCAGCGAGCAGGAGCCGGCCACCCACAGGTTGGCGCCGAAGCGCTGGCGGGCCAGTTGCAGTTGCTCCAGCGCCAGGTCCAGGTCACAGCGCCAGACGTTGCGGCCATTGACCACGCCCAGGGACAGCACCTTGTAGGTCGGCAGGCGATCGAGCACGGTCGGCAATTGCTCGGGCGCACGTACCAGGTCGATGTGCAGGCCGTCTACCGGCAGGCCCACGGCCAGGCCAAGGTTGTCTTCCAGGCCACCGAAATAGGTCGCCACCAGCTTCTTCAAGGGCGAGTACTGGAGGATGTGGTAGGCACGCTCGAAGGCGTTCTTCCAGTCCTGGGGCAGGTCCAGGGCGAGGATCGGCTCGTCGATCTGCACCCATTCCACGCCCTGGCGCGACAGGCGGCTGAGGATTTCGCCGTAGACCGGCAGCAGGCGCTCCAGCAGGTCGAGCTTGTCGAACTCGCCGCCCTTGGCCTTGCCCAACCACAGGTAGGTCAGCGGGCCGATCAGCACCGGCTTGACCGCATGGCCGAGGGCGCGGGCTTCGGCGACTTCCTCGAACAGTTGCTCCCAACTGAGCAAAAAGCGCTGGTCGGCGGAAAACTCCGGGACCAGGTAGTGGTAGTTGGTGTCGAACCACTTGGTCAGCTCTTGCGCATATTGCGCCTGGCCGTGCTCACCGCCACAGCAGGTGGTGGCGCCACGGGCCATGGCGAACAAGGTGTCGAGGGTAGGCAGGCCGTTGGCATCCAGGGCCTTGGCAAAGCGCTCGGGGATCGCGCCGAAGGTCAGTGAGTGAGTCAGGACCTGGTCATACCAGGCAAAATCGCCCACCGGCAGCAACTCGATACCGGCGTCTTTTTGCAGTTGCCAATGACGGGCACGCAGTTCACGGCCTACCGCCTGCAGACCGGCCTGGTCGAGGTCGCCTTTCCAGTAGGCTTCCTGGGCTTTTTTCAGTTCGCGGTCGGCGCCGATGCGCGGAAAACCGAGGTTGTGGGCCAGTGCCATGACAATCGAGCTCCTTGTAAAAGATGAGGCTATTGTCGACAGCCAGGGTAACTTGAGACAAACTCAATAAATTCGTGTTCGTCTTTAGAATTGTTCATGGAGAACGCTGTGCTGGAAATCCGTCACCTCAAAACCCTGCATGCCCTGCGCGAGGCCGACAGTCTGGTCGAGGCCGCCGAGCGCCTGCACCTGACCCAGTCGGCGTTGTCCCATCAGTTCAAGGAACTGGAAGAACGCTTGGGCATGCAGTTGTTCATGCGCAAGACCAAGCCGATCCGCTTCACCAGTGCCGGCCTGCGATTGCTGCAACTGGCGGACGCCACCCTGCCCCTGCTGCGCACGGCCGAACGCGATATCGCCCGCCTCGCCGGCGGTACGGCCGGGCGCCTGCACATGGCCATCGAATGCCACAGCTGTTTTCAGTGGCTGATGCCGACCATCGACCAGTTCCGCGACGCCTGGCCAGAGGTGGAACTGGACCTGGCCTCGGGCTTCGCCTTCGCCCCGCTGCCGGCGCTGGCCCGCGGCGACCTGGACCTGGTGGTGACCTCCGACCCGCTGGAGTTGCCCGGCCTGACCTATGTGCCGCTGTTCACCTACGAAGCCATGCTGGCGGTGGCCAACCAGCACCCTCTGGCCAGCAAGCCCTATATCGTGCCCGACGACCTGGCCAGCGAAACCTTGATTACCTACCCGGTGGAGCGCGATCGCCTGGACATCTTCACCCGCTTCCTGGAGCCGGCCGACGTCGAGCCTGCGCAGGTGCGCACGGCGGAGCTGACGGTGATGATGATGCAGCTGGTGGCCAGCGGCCGCGGCGTCTGCGGCATGCCGCACTGGGCCCTGCACGAGTACAGCTCGCGCGGCTATGTGAAGGGCAAGCGCCTGGGCGAGAAAGGCCTGTTCGCCACCCTGTACGCGGCGGTGCGCACCGACATGCTCGATGCGCCCTACATGCGCGACTTCCTGCTGACCGCCAAGGACACGTCCTTCTCCACCCTCGACGGCGTCAGCGCGGTGCGTTGAGCCTCAGATGGTCCGGCGTTGCTCCTGGACCAGGCGTAGCGCCAGGCCGGCAAGCACGAAGCCCATGACATAACGCTGCAGCACCATCCACAGCGGGTAACGCACGAACCAGCCGGCGATGCCTGCGGCGAACAGGGCGATCAGCAGGTTGACGGAAAAGCTCACGGCGATCTGGGTCAGGCCCAGGGCCAGGCTCTGCAGCAGCACCGAGCCGTTTTCCGGGGAGACGAACTGCGGCAGCACCGACAGGTAGAACACCGCCACCTTGGGGTTCAGCAAGCTGGTCAGAAAACCCATCAGCACCAGCCGGGACGGCGAGTCCGGGGCCAGCTCACGGGGCTCGAACGGTGAGCGTGCACCGGGTTTGACTGCCTGCCAGGCCAGCCACAACAGGTAGCCGGCGCCGGCCCATTTGAGCAGGTCGTAGGCCAGGGGCACGGCCATGAACAGCGCGGTCAGGCCGACGGCCGCGGCGGTCATGTGCACCAGGAAACCGCCCACCACCCCCAGTAACGAGGTGACACCCGCCAGGCGTCCCTGGCAGATCGAGCGGGAGATCAGGTAGATCATGTTCGGTCCCGGGGTCAGGACCATCAGCAGCGCGGCACCGATAAACAACAGCCATTCGTGAACAGGGATCATCAGCATTCCTTTGCAAGTGAGATCAGGCGGGGGACTTAGTTAACGTCCGAAACAGGGGCAGAATCAAGTCCCGGGTCAAGGGCGCCAGCTCCAGGCTCAGCGGCTTGCGCGCCGAGACCCAGACCGCCTCTTCGATTTCCGCGGCGGGCTCGACCGGCATCACGGTGTGCACCTGGAACAGCTCGGCCTGGACCTCGAAACCCGGCTCGTTGGCCGCCGGGGCACTGAACTGGCCCAGGTGCCGTGCCTCCTGCGGATCGATCACCAGGCCCAGTTCTTCGAACAGTTCACGGGCCAGGGCGCTGACCGGCGACTCTGCGGCCTCGATCTTGCCGCCAGGTTGCATGAAGGCCTTGGTGCCGCGCTTGCGCACCAGCAGGGTGCGACCTTGCGGATCGATCAGCAGGGCGGCGGCGATGCGGATGGTTTTGCTCATGGGAGGCTCGTGACGGGGAAAGCGGGCAAGGATCACATGTTGGTGCAGGCCTTTCAAATCTTGTGGGAGCGGGCTTGCCCTGCGATCAAGGACTGTCCGTCACAACGCATCGCGGGGCAAGCCCGCTCCCACAGGAGGCCACCACCGCCTGACGAACGCCCCTTGCAACCCCACGCCGTTGGTCGCATAAACAGCCCATGAACCTGCCCGCCCTGAACCACCCGGCACTGGACGCCTTCCACCCCGCCGTACGCGCCTGGTTCCAGCGTCGCTTTGCCACCGTGACGGCCGCCCAGGCCCGGGCCTGGCCGTTGATTCGCCGTGGCCAGTCGTTGCTGGTGGCCGCACCGACCGGTTCGGGCAAGACCCTCACCGCCTTCCTGGCGATTCTCGATGAACTGTTCGAGCAGGGCCTGGCCGGCGGCGAGCTGCCGGACCAGACCCAGGTGGTCTATGTCTCGCCCCTCAAGGCGCTGTCCAACGACATCCAGATCAACCTGCAGGCGCCCTTGGCCGGTATCAATGAAGCCCTGATCGAGCACGGCGCCGAGGCGCTGGACATCCGCACCGCGGTGCGCAGCGGCGACACCACGCAGAAGGAACGCACGGCCATGCGCCGCAAGGCGCCGCATATCCTGGTGACCACGCCGGAGTCGTTGTATGTGCTGCTGGGCTCGGAATCCGGGCGCCAGGGCCTTGCAAGCGTGCACACGGTGATCGTCGACGAGATCCATGCCCTGGCCGGCAACAAGCGCGGCAGCCACCTGGCGCTGAGCCTGGAGCGTTTGCAGGCCCTGTGTGGCCGCCCCTTGCGGCGCATCGGCTTGTCGGCGACCCAACGCCCGGTGGAGCGTGTGGCGGACTTTCTGATGGGCAGCGGACGCACCTGTGCCATCGTCGATATCGGCCATGCCCGCACCCGCGACCTGGCCCTGGAGGTACCGCCGGTGCCGCTGGCTGCGGTGATGGCCACGGATGTCTGGGAGCTGGTCTATGACCGCCTGGCAGCGCTGGCCCGCGAACACCGCACCACCCTGGTGTTCGTCAACACCCGGCGCCTGGCCGAGCGCCTGACCCGGCACCTGAGCGAGCGCCTGGGCCTGCACGCGGTCGCCGCGCACCACGGCAGCCTGGCCAAGGAACATCGCCTGGATGCCGAGCAGCGCCTCAAGCGCGGAGAGTTGCAGGTGCTGGTGGCCACCGCCTCGCTTGAACTGGGCATCGACATCGGCGAAGTCGAACTGGTCTGCCAGATCGGCACGCCTGGCTCGATCGCCGCCTTTCTGCAGCGGGTCGGGCGCGCCGGCCACCAGGTCGAGGGCACGCCCAAAGGCCGTCTGTTTCCCCTGTCGCGGGACGACCTGATCGAATGCGCGGCGCTGCTCGACTGCGTGCGCCGCGGCGAGCTGGACCTGCTGCACGTGCCCAGGGCGCCACTGGACGTGCTGGCCCAGCAGATCGTCGCCGAGGTCAGCTGCCAGCCCTGGCAGGAGCAGGCCTTGTTCGAGTGCCTGTGCCAGGCCATGCCCTACGCCGACCTCGACCAGGCGCACTACCAGGCCTTGCTGCGCATGCTCGCCGAAGGCTTCAACGGCCGCCAGGGCGTGCGCAGCGCCTACCTGCACCGCGATGCAGTCAACGCCAGCCTGCGCGGGCGGCGCGGCAGCCAGCTGACCGCATTGACCAGCGGCGGCACCATCCCCGACAACGCCGACTATGCCGTGCTGCTCGAACCCCAGGGCCTGAACATTGGCAGCGTCAACGAAGACTTCGCCGTGGAGAGCATCGCCGGCGACATCTTCCAGCTGGGCAACACCTCCTACCGCATCCTGCGGGTGGAAAGCGGCAAGGTCCGGGTCGAGGACGCCCGGGGCCTGCCGCCGAGCATTCCGTTCTGGCTGGGCGAGGCCCCGGGGCGCAGCGATGAACTGTCCTTCGGTGTGGCCCGCCTGCAAGGCGAGATCGACCGGCGCCTGGCTGAATCGGCAGGCCGGTTGCAGCCGACGCTCGACTGGCTGCAACAAGAGATCGGCCTGGACCCGGGCAGCGCCGGCCAGTTGCTCGACTACCTGAGCCGTACCCGCCAGGTGCTCGGTGCCCTGCCCTCGCAGTCGACCCTGATCATGGAGCGCTTCTTCGACGAATCCGGCGGCACCCAGCTGATCATCCACACCCCCTTCGGCAGCCGCATCAACCGTGCCTGGGGCCTGGCCCTGCGCAAGCGCTTCTGCCGCACCTTCAACTTCGAACTGCAAGCGGCGGCCAGCGAAGATGCCATCGTCCTGTCGCTGTCGGCCAGCCACAGCTTCGCCCTGGACGAGGTGTGGCGCTATCTGCATAGCAACACGGCCGAATCGATCCTGGTCCAGGCCCTGCTCGATGCGCCCTTGTTCGGCGTGCGCTGGCGCTGGAATGCCGGCACTGCGCTGGCCTTGCCGCGCTATGTCGGCGGACGCAAGGTGGCGCCACAGATCCAGCGCATGAAAAGCGAAGACCTGATCGCCGCGGTGTTCCCCGACCAGATCGCCTGTCTGGAAAACCTCGTCGGCGAACGGCAGATTCCCGACCATCCACTGGTGGAGCAAACCCTCGACGACTGCCTGCACCAGGCCATGGACTGCGACGGCTGGCTGGCCTTGCTGCGACGTATCGAGCAGGGCCAGGTCAGCCTGATCAGCCGCGACCTGCCAGCCCCTTCGCCCCTGGCTGCGGCCATTCTCAATGCCCGGCCCTACACCTTTCTCGACGATGCGCCGCTGGAAGAACGCCGCACCCAGGCCGTGCTCAACCGGCGCTGGAGCGAGGTGCAGAGCAGTGATGACCTGGGCGCCCTGGACCCCGAGGCCATCAGCGCAGTACGTGCCGAAGCCTGGCCTGCCCCCAGCCGCTGCGACGAGATGCATGAGGCACTGATGAGCCTGGCCTGTATCAGCCAGGAAGAAGTGCAGGCCCATCACGACTGGCAGGCCTGGCTGACACAGCTTGCCACTGCCGGGCGGGCGGTTTGCCTGCACCTTGCTGCACAGCCCAGCCTGTGGCTGGCCCGCGAACGCCTGATGGTGCTACGGGCGGTTTATCCGCAGGCTGACATGTCCCCGGATGTTCCCCCGCTGCCGGGGTTCGAGCACTCCGTGGACAGTGACACGGCGCTGGTCGAGGTATTGCGGGCGCGCCTGAGTGGCTTCGGTCCGCTGACCCTGGCGCAGATCGCCGCGCCCTTGGGCTTGCCGGTCAATGCGCTGGAACAGGCCCTGGTTCGCCTGGAGACGGAAGGCTACGTGATGCGCGGCTACTTCAGCCCGGGCCAACAGGACCTGCAATGGTGCGAGCGGCATCTGCTGGCACGCATCCACCGCTACACGGTCAAGCGCCTGCGCCGGGAGATCGAACCGGTCAGCCTGCAGGACTTCATGCGTTTTCTGTTCGACTGGCAGCACCTTTCGCCCGCCACACGCCTGCAAGGTCCGGCAGCAGTCAGCGAAGTGCTGGAGCGGTTCGAGGGCTATCCGGCGGCAGCCAGTGCCTGGGAAAGCGATCTGCTGCCCAGCCGGATCAAGGACTACAGCCCGCGCTGGCTGGACGAGAGCTGCCGCGCCGGCAAGCACGTCTGGGCGCGCCTGGCCCCCGTCGCGGCCAGCAGCACCCTGCGCAGCACGCCGCTGGTGCTGCTGCCGCGCCCGCGCCTGAACCTGTGGCGCGCCTTCGGCCCGGCCCTGGACAGCGAACACCTGAGCCCCCGGGCGCAGCGCGTGCACACGGCCCTGGGCGAACACGGCGCCTTGTTCTTCGACGAGCTGGTGCAAGACGCCCACCTGCTGCCCAGCGAACTGGAAACCGCCCTGCAGGAGCTGGTGGCCGCCGGCCTGGTCAGCGCCGACAGCTTCGCCGGCCTGCGCGCCTTGATCACCCCGGCCAGCAAGCGTCAGGGCCGCAGCCATCGCCGTGGGCGCGGGCCGCTGTTCGGCGGCATGGAGGACGCCGGGCGCTGGGCCCTGCTGCGCAAGGCCAGCGCCGTCGACAACCGCGATGAGAGCCTGGAGCACATCGCCCGTACCTTGCTGCGCCGCTATGGCGTGATCTGCTGGCGACTGCTGGAACGTGAGGCCGACTGGCTGCCCGGCTGGCGTGAGCTGCTGCGCTGCTACCATCGCCTGGAAGCCCGCGGCGAAATCCGTGGCGGGCGCTTCATCAGCGGCCTGGCCGGCGAACAGTTTGCCTTGCCCGAAGCCGTGGCGTTGCTGCGTGAAGTGCGCCGGCGGGCGCCGGACGGCGCCCTGGTCGCCCTCAGCGCCAGCGACCCGTTGAACCTGGTCGGCACCTTGCTGCCCGGCACCAAGGTGCCGGCCCTGAGCGGCAATCGCCTGCTCTACCGCGATGGCGTGGCGGTCGCGAGCCTGGTGGCCGGCAAGCTGCACTACGAGCCTCAGGTCGATCCGCAGGAACAGGGTGAAGTGCGTGACCGGCTGATCCGCGAGCCGGGGCTTTGGTGAATCCCCGGCTTGCCGATGAATCATTCTTCAGCTGACCCGGCGCAAAGCTTCATCTTTGCGCACTGGCGCAAGCGCGCCCAACCGGGCTAAGGTCAAGGATTGCCCAGGCCCTGAGCCTGACCGCGCCATCGCAAGGAGCCCGCATGAGCCTGTCACTTCTCAGCCGCTACGCCTTTTTTGCCGCCTGTGTGCTGTTCACCCTGGTGAGCCTGCCTTTCCTTCACCATGAATGGCTGTGGCCGTTCACCCTGACCACCGCCATCCTCAGCCTCATCGGTGTATTCGACCTGTTGCAAAGTCGCCACGCCGTACGGCGCAACTACCCGATCCTGGGCAACATCCGCTACCTGGTCGAAGGCATCCGCCCGGAAATCCGCCAGTACCTGCTCGAAGCCGACAGCGACGCCCTGCCCTTCTCCCGGGCGCAGCGCTCGCTGGTCTATGCCCGGGCCAAGAACGAAGCCTCCGACAAGCCGTTCGGCACCCTGATCGATGTCTACCAGTCGGGTTTCGAGTTCATCGGTCACTCCATGCGCCCGGCGCCCTTGAGCGACCCAGCCTCGTTCCGCGTCACCGTCGGCGGCCCGCAGTGTAGCCAGCCCTATTCGGCGTCGGTGTTCAACATCTCGGCCATGAGCTTCGGCTCGCTCAGCGCCAACGCCATCCGCGCCCTGAACCAGGGCGCCAAACTGGGCAACTTTGCCCATGACACCGGCGAAGGCAGCATCAGCCCCTATCACCGCGAAAACGGCGGAGACCTGACCTGGGAGCTGGGCAGCGGTTACTTCGGCTGTCGCACTGCCGACGGCCAGTTCGACCCCGAGCGTTTTGCCGAACAGGCCCGCGACCCCCAGGTGCGGATGATCGAAATCAAGATGAGCCAGGGCGCCAAGCCGGGCCATGGCGGCATCCTGCCCAAGCACAAGGTCACCCGCGAAATCGCCGAGACCCGTGGGGTGAACATGGGTGAAGACTGTATTTCACCCTCCCGCCACAGCGCCTTCTCCACCCCGATCGAGATGATGCAGTTCATCGCCCGCTTGCGTGAGCTGTCCGGCGGCAAGCCGGTGGGCTTCAAGTTCTGCCTGGGTCACCCCTGGGAGTTCATGGGCATCGCCAAGGCCATGCTGGAAACCGGGATCCTGCCGGACTTCATCGTCATCGACGGCAAGGAAGGCGGCACCGGCGCCGCCCCGGTGGAGTTCACCGACCATATCGGCGTGCCCCTGCGCGAAGGCCTGCTGTTCGTTCACAACACCCTGGTGGGCCTGAACCTGCGCGACAAGATCAAGCTGGGCGCCAGCGGCAAGATCGTCAGTGCCTTCGACATCGCCAGCGTGCTGGCCATCGGCGCCGACTGGGCCAACGCCGCGCGCGGCTTCATGTTCGCCATTGGCTGCATCCAGTCGCAGAGCTGCCACACCAACAAATGCCCGACCGGCGTCGCCACCCAGGATGCCCTGCGCCAGCGCGCCCTGGTGGTGCCGGACAAGGCCCAGCGGGTCTTCAACTTCCACCACAGCACCCTCAAGGCACTGGCCGAAATGCTCGCCGCCGCCGGCCTCGAACACCCTTCGCAACTGGAGGCCAGACACCTGGTGCGCCGGGTCTCGGCCACGGAGATCAAGCTGTTCTCGCAGATGCATGTGTTCCTCAAGCCCGGCGAATTGCTCAGCGGCAACATCAGTGGCGAGTTCTACTCGCGGATGTGGCAGATGGCCCGGGCGGACAGCTTCGAACCCAATACCGAGGTGGCGGCCTGAGGCAGAGACATTCGGTAATACCCTGACTTTGCATTCGCCGACAAAACTTGCAACCCTCCCCGCCGCCGATCGGCCTGCCCGGTCGGCGCGCAACCTTTGCCTGCGGGCACCTATCCTCTACTGAAACACCCTGGCCAAGGCTTTGCTCATGAACAACGGTCGCGACCATCGCATCGACTTCTTTCGCGGACTGGCGTTGATCTTCATCTTCTGGGACCACATCCCCGGCAACCCGCTGGCCAACCTCACCGTGCGCAATATCGGCTTCAGCGACGCGGCGGAGATCTTCGTGTTCCTGGCCGGCTACGCCGCCGTGCTCGCCTACGGCAAGATCGCCTTGCGCGACGGCTGGCTGGTGGCCAGTGTGCGCATCCTGCGCCGGGCCTGGGTGCTGTATGTGGTGCACATCTTCCTGCTGGTGCTGTTGATGGGCATCGTTTTCGTCGCCAACAACCATGTCGAGACCCGCGACATGATCCAGGAGATGGGCCTCTATTACTTCCTCAGCAACCCGCAACAGGCGCTGGTGGACGAACTGCTGCTGCGCTTCAAACCCAACCTGATGGACCCGCTGCCGCTGTACATCCTGTTGCTGCTCGGCCTGCCGCTGGTGTTGCCGGCGATGCTGCGCAAGGTCGAATACGTGGTCGGCCTGTCGGTGGCGCTGTACTTGCTGGCGCCGATGTTCCAGTGGAACCTGGCCGCCCAGGAAGGCGGGGTGTGGTTCTTCAACCCGCTGGCCTGGCAATTGCTGTTCATCCTGGGTGGAGCGGCGGCGATCCATTCACAGCGCGCACAAACCGCCGAGACTCGCCCGGCCTGGCGCCAGCCGCTGTTCATCGGCGCTGCCGCCTACCTGCTGGTGTGCGCCGCCATCGCCCTGTCCTGGCGCTGGCCCGCCGTGCACGATGCGCTGATGCCCAAACAGCTGGCCGAGTGGTTGTACCCGATCAGCAAGACCAACCTTTCACCGGCGCGGCTGCTGCACTTCCTCGCCCTGGCCTACTGCACGGCCAAGCTGTTGCCTCGTGGCGCCTGGGTAGAGGGCTGGCTGGCGCAACAAAGCTGCCGGATGGGACGTTATTCGCTGGAGGTGTTCTGTTTTGGCGTGCTGCTCGCGCCCCTGGCAGACATGGCCAATGCCCTGGCCGATGAGCACTGGTCGATGCAGTTGCTCACTGCATTGGCAGGGGTGGGGTTGATGGTGTTGCTGGCTGCCTGGCTGGACCTGAACAAGCGCTTGAACAAGCCCATGCCGGTGCAGGTCCCCCTGTAGGAGCGGGCTTGCCCCGCGATAGCGGTATGTCTGGCACATCGCATCGCGGGGCAAGCCCGCTCCTACCGAGGGGCGCATTGTTACTTCCGGATGTTTTCAGGCTGGTCAATTTTGGTCCTAGGAAATACCCTACCGCGTCTGTCGATCCCGTTCTGATTGCCCTCGGAAACCGGTCCTTCTAGGCTCCGTGGGTCGCTTTCGGTTCAGCGATCGGGTGTGGAAACCCGAGAGTCATTCAGGATTTGCCGTTATGGCGGCTGTGCGCGGGAGGCTATTGGCCTGCCGAGTTTCCTGTATGCCTCGGTTTTCCACCCCGCGTACAGCTGCCACCTTACGTGTGGAAACGGACGGAGCAGCTCCTATGCATACAGGAGTCAGAATGAAAAAGATCGTTCCAGATCCACCCACCTCACTCTACCCCACCCTCGGCAAACCCTTCGGCGACTACGCCGCCGGCCACCCGCAACTCTTTTCCGTAAACGCCGGCATCGCCCCGCACGACGCGCTGGTGCATGCCTCGCTGTACCTGCGTTGTGCCTACGACACTGCGTACAAGTCTCTCGACGGCGTCGACACATCGGCCAAGGGTTTCCTGTGGTCGACCCTGCATTCGGTGGAGATGGCCAAGGGGCTGGTCGAGGCCTTGCTCGATGCCCTGGAGAACCGGGCGTTGAACCCGCTTTGACAGCATCGCGGGCAGCGCACTGTGCATCGATGGTGTGCAACACCGATACCGGTCAGTCGAATGCACACTCGGCAGGATCGGACCCTGCGCACGTCCCCCCTTGCCAACTGGAGCCGCCAACCGGCATTACGCTCTTTTTCAGGGTCAAGCTTATGCTGGATTGGTTATCGCCTTTGTACTTGCATACCACGGCATCCGACTTGATCGAGGCATTGGCAAAGGTAAAGGTCTTCAGGTCGCCTTCGTCCGCCGAAGGGCTTTCGCCCTCCCAGCCGCCAGGGGCGCTGTAGGAGAATCCGAGGCCCTTCGGCGCCTGGCTGATACTGGCTGCAGCAGGGCAAGTCCCGGCGTTGGCGGGGGCTGCGCTCATGAAGCCGATGAGCAACGTCGCAATCATGGCTTTGGGCATGTGACGGTGCTCCTTTACGACGTAAGGAGTTAGTAGCATGCGTCTGAAACACAGGAAGAGAAACTGATAAAAATGACAGTTGCCTGAACTGTCTCATCATGCACCGGGCGACAAGCCAGCAGGGTCGCCATGGCCGGTGGGAGCGGGCTTGACCCGCGATCGAGGGCGCAGCACTCGTCAGGTGTATTGCCCGGTCGGGCTTCATCGCGGGGCAAGCCCGCTCCTACGGGAGCGGGCTTGTTACATCAGGACGCGGAACGTGCCAGTTGGGCGTTGTCAGCCTTGGGCGACAGCTTGAACACGAAATACAGCACGGTCAGCAGGACCAGGAACGCCGGGCCGACGTACAGGGCCACGCGGGTTTCCTCGAAGTAGGCCATCAGGCCGACCACCAGGATCAGGAACGCCAGCGCCAGGTAGGAGCTCAGCGGCCACAGCCACATGCGGTACTTGAGCGCCTGGCGCTCGGCGGTGGACAGGCCGGCACGGAACTTGAGCTGGGCCAGCAGGATCATCACCCAGGTCCAGATCGCGCCGAAGGTGGCAATGGCGGTGACCCAGACGAAGACCTTCTCCGGTACCAGGTAGTTGGCCAGCACGCCCAGCAGCAAGGCGGCGATGGACAGCAGCAGCGCATTGCGCGGCACACCGTTGCTCGAGGTACGAGCGAAGGTGGCCGGGGCCTGGCCGTTCTGCGCCAGGCTGTAGAGCATGCGCCCGGTGCTGAAGATGCCGCCGTTGCAGGACGACAGCGCCGCGGTGATCACCACGAAGTTGATGATGCCGGCGGCGGTCTTGATGCCCAGACGCTCGAAGGTCATCACGAACGGGCTGCCCTGGCTGCCGATTTCGTTCCAGGGGTAGATCGACAGGATCACGAACAGCGCACCGACATAGAACAGCAGGATGCGCCAGAACACCGAGCCGATGGCCTGTGGAATGGTTTTTTGCGGGTTGCGCGCTTCACCGGCGGTCAGGCCGATCATTTCTACGCCCAGGTAGGCGAACATCACCATCTGCAGCGACATCAGCACGCCGGTCATACCATTGGGCATGAAGCCGCCATTGCTCCACAGGTTGGAAATGCCCATCGCCACACCGTCGTTGCCGAAGCCGAAGGCGATGATGCCGATACCACCCAGGACCATGGCAATGATGGTGACGATCTTGATCAGGGCGAACCAGAACTCGAACTCACCGAAGGCCTTGACCGCGATCAGGTTGATCGCGCCCATGCTGCCCAGGGCCGCCAGGGCCCAGATCCAGCGTGGTACGTCAGGGAACCAGATGCCCATGTAGATGGCCACCGCAGTGATTTCCGCCACGCAGGTCACCAGCCACAGGAACCAGTAGTTCCAACCGGTGAGGAAGCCCGCCAGCGGGCCGAGGTAGTCCTGGGCGTAACGGCTGAAGGAGCCTGCAACGGGATTATGGACGGCCATTTCACCGAGGGCGCGCATGATCACCAGGATCGCCAGGCCGCCGATGATGTAGGACAGCATGATGGCCGGACCGGCCATTTCGATCGCCTTGGCCGAGCCGAGGAACAGGCCGACGCCGATACAGGCGCCCAGCGCCATCAGGCGAATGTGCCGTTCGCCGAGTTCTCGCTTGAGTGGGCCGCCCTGGACGGTCTCACCGTGAGAAGGATGGTTGCCGACTGGCATAGAAATACAACCTCATTTTGTTATTGGATATAAACCGTTCGTGCAGGCCAGGCACCGCCGATAGGCGAATACGCTGCCTTGCCGGGCACCGCCTTGTGAGCGGGACCCGCCTGCCAGAGCACCGGGCGCAGGCAGAGCGAAAGGGCCGAGCAGTATAGGAAGGCCTCTGTAGGGCATTTCACTATAAAGAGCAGGATATTTGGCGAGAACTCTCGGCAAAAACCCTATTCACGGAGGGGCATTCCCCGTGTTTTCTCCACTGCAGTCAACAGGGCGGCTAACATAGCACCAAAACAGGGCATTACAACCTCAACCAAAGACGCATGCCCTACGCTGTTTCAGGAAGTGCCTGACAATCAGCACAAATTTTTCACCGAACCCGGGCACCGTCTAAGCTTCAGGCAAGCAAGACGAAAATACGTAGCCGGGCTGAAGAATATGGGCGCATTGTGGCAATCGGAACCTGAAAGCAAGGAAGCTCCCCCTGAATCTCTCGAAGAATCGCCTACGCCAAAAAGCCCCCGCCAACGTCATCTGTGGTGGCGGCTCGTATGGCTGGTGCTACTGCTCGCCCTGATCGCACTGGGCCTTGCCGTCGCCAAGGAACTGCAGACCTCGCGCCTGCAATCGCGCGAGCTGAGCCAGTTCGCCTCGACCTTGACCTATTCCCTGCAACCGGGCCCCAGCGACGCGATCATCTACCCCGGCAACGGGCCCTTCGACCAGCGCCTGGGCTACAGCGCATTGGGCGAGTTCCTGCCGCGCCTGCTCAAGCGCGACTATGTGATCAGCGACCAGGTGCGTTTCTCGCCGGCGTTGATGGACTACACCGAGCACGGCCTGTTCGTGCCCTACAAGGAAAAGATCCAGACCGGCCTGTCGATCACTGACTGCAAGGGCGACATCCTCTACCAATATCAATACCCGCAGTACCTGTACCCGGACTTCGACGCCATCCCGCCGGTCATCGTCAACAGCCTGCTGTTCATCGAGAACCGCGATCTGCTCGATCCCCACGACCCCTACGCCAACCCCGCCGTGGACTGGCCGCGTTTCGCCAAGGCGGCCTACAGCCAGGTGGCCAAGTACCTGGCATTGCCCGGCCAGTCGGCCGGTGGCAGTACCCTGGCGACCCAGCTGGAGAAGTACCGGCACTCCCCCGAAGGCCTGACCGTCTCGGGCAGCGAGAAAATCCGCCAGATGATTTCCGCCAGTGTGCGTGCCTACCAGGGCGGGCCACAAACCCTTGAAGCACGCCAGCGCATCGTGCGTGACTACCTCAACAGCGTGCCGCTCTCGGCGGTGCCCGGCCATGGCGAGGTGCATGGCATGGCCGAGGGCCTGCGGGTCTGGTACGGCGCCGACTTCGCCCAGGTCAACCAGGCCCTGGCATCGTCTGCCAGCGACCCGGCGAGCTTGGCCGCACGCGGCCTGGCCTTGCGCCAGGTGCTGTCGCTGATGATCGCCCAGCGGCGGCCGTCGCACTTTCTGACCAAGGGCCGCAACGAGCTGGCCGATCTGACTGACAGCCATATCCGCATCCTGGCCGCCGCCAGCATCGTCGATCGGCCGACAGCCGATGCCGCCTTGGCCAGCAAGGCCACCTTCCGCGACTGGGTCGCCCAGCCCACCATCGTGCCGATCGTCACCAACAAGGGCATCAGCGTCGCCCGCAGCCGCCTGTCGCTAGCCCTGGCCCGGCCGCTGTACGACCTCGACCGCCTCGACCTGTCGGCCACCAGCACCTTGCAGTCCGACCTGCAGGGGCAGGTCAGCCAGTACCTCAAGGACCTTGCCGACCCGGAATTCGCCGCCAAGACCGGCCTGTTCGGCGAGCGCCTGCTGACCCCGACCACCACCACCCAGGTGCGCTACAGCTTCACCCTGCTCGAACGCACGGCCAACGGCTCCCGGGTACGGGTGCAGACCGACAGCACCGACCAGCCGTTCGACATCAACGAAGGCAGCAAGCTGGAGCTGGGCTCCACTGCCAAGCTGCGGGTACTGACCACCTACCTGCAAATCATCGCCGAACTGCACGACAAGTACGCCGAGACCCCGGCTGCGGACCTGAAGAAAGTCGAAGTGGCAGAGCTGGACTTCATCACCCGCTGGGCCATCGACTACCTGATCCAGAACAAGGACCGCAACATCACTGCGATGCTCGACGCGGCGCTCAACCGCAAGTACTCGGCCAGCCCCTACGAAGGCTTCTTCACCGGTGGCGGCATTCACGTGTTCGCCAACTTCCGCAAGGAGGACAACAACCGCATCCCTACCCTCAAGGACGCACTGCGCGAATCGATCAACCTGCCGTTCATCCGCCTGATGCGTGACCTGGTGCGTTACAGCACCTACCAGGCCCCGGGCAACAGCGCCAAGCTGCTCAGGGACGATAGCGAGCCGCGCCGCCAGGAGTACCTGGCCCGCTTCGCCGACAAGGAAGGCACCGACTACCTGCGCAGGTTCTGGAAAAAGTACCGCAACAAGACCTCGCAACAGCGCCTGGATACCTTCATGGACAGCCTGCGAGTGACCCCGATCCGCCTGGCTGCCGTGCATCGCTACCTGTTCCCCGAAGCCGACCAGGCCACCTTCAACGCCTTCGTCCGCGCCCACCTGAAAAAGAACCTGGAGGAAACCAAGCGCAAGCCGACCAAGCAGGACACGGTGACCGACGAGCGCCTGGACGACATGTACTATGCCTACGGCCCTGGCAAGTTCGACCTGCCCGACCAGGGCTTCGTCGCCAAGGTCCACCCGCTGGACCTGTGGCTGCTGGGCTATCTGCTCAAGCACCCCAGCGCCAGCTTCCAGGACGCCGCACAGGCCAGCCAGTTCGAGCGCCAGGAAGTCTACAGCTGGCTGTTCAAGAGCAAGCACAAGGGCGCCCGCGACAGCCGCATCCGTACCCTGGTGGAGATCGAGGCGTTTCTCGATATCCACCAGCGCTGGAAAAGCGTCGGCTATCCCTTCGATCACCTGGTACCGTCCCTGGCCACCGCCATCGGCAGCTCCGGCGATCGCCCGGCGGCCCTGGCCGAGCTGGTCGGGATCATCCAGAACGACGGTATCAAGCTGCCGACCTTGCGCATCGACACCCTGCACTTTGCTGCCGACACCCCTTACGAGACGCGCCTGACCGGCGACCCCGACCTGGGCCAGCGGGTGCTCTCGGTGGAAGTCGCCCGGGCCCTGCGTGGCGCCCTGTCGCAAGTGGTCGACGCCGGTACCGCGCGGCGGGTATCGGGCAGCTTCAAACTCAACGACGGCACCCCGATGGTGCTGGGCGGCAAGACCGGCACCGGCGACAACCGGATCGAAAGCTTCGGTGCCGGCGGACGCCTGATCGGGTCGAAAGCGATCAACCGCACGGCCACCTTCGTGTTCTTCCTCGGCGACAACCACTTCGGCACCCTCACCGCCTTCGTACCGGGCCAGGCCGCCGAGTCCTTCAAGTTCACCTCGGCCCTGCCGGTGCAGGTGCTCAAGGGCATGGCTCCGATCCTGATGCCCTACCTGCAGCCGGGCAGCCACACCCTGTGCAAATCGCCAGACGTCGCGCAGAAATAACCCCTTGAAACAGTCCCCGGGCGCACCTGCTGCGCCCGGCTCGACTTACCGCCGGTCACGCCATGAGAATTATTCTCACTCTCATGCTTGCGTTAAGATATATCTTGAGTAATATCTAAAGATACATCGTACACAACGGAGATTCCCCATGCGTGACCACCACCCCCACCGTGACCACGGCGAACGCCACGACGGTTTCGAGCGTCGCCACAGCCGCGAGCGTGGCGACCGCGGCCCCCGGGTGTTCGCCCCCGGCGACCTGAAACTGCTGCTGTTGTCGATGCTCGCCGAGCAGCCCTGCCACGGCTATGACCTGATCCGCCAGATCGAAACCCTGTTCGATGGCAGCTACAGCCCAAGCCCCGGGGTCATCTACCCGACCCTGACCTTCCTTGAAGAAAGCGAGCTGATTACTGGCCAGGTCCACGGCAGCAAGAAGCGCTACAGCGTCACCCCGGCAGGGCTTGAGCACCTGAATGAGCAGGCCGTTGCCCTGGATGGCGTGCGCATGCGCATCGAGGTCAGCAAACGTTCCCTGCGCGGGCACGATCGCCCGCAGGAAATCCACGAAGCGGTGCACAACCTGCGCCATGCCCTGCAGATGCACAGCGGCCGCTGGACCCCGGAAGAAATCGAGCGGGTGCGCAACCTGCTCAACACCACCGCCAAGGCCATCGTTGCCGGACCGGCCACGGCTCCTACGGAGAAACCCGAATGAGTGTCAGCGAAACCAGCGCGATTCATCGCGTCAACCACGAGATCAAACACCGTCGCCTGGATGTGCTGCGGGTCACCGACCTGACCCCGCGCATGCGCCGCATCACCCTGGGCGGGCCGCAACTGCAGGGCTTCACCAGCCTGGGCAGCGACGACCACGTCAAACTGCTGTTCGCCTGCTCGGCAGAAGAACAGGCGGCATTGGACAACCTCGACTTCAGCCGCGACGGCGTACGCCCGACCATGCGCGAATACACGCCACGGCGGATCGACCTGGTGGCCGGCGAACTGGACATCGACTTCGTCCTCCACGGCGACGGCCCCGCCTCCACCTGGGCGGCCCAGGCTCAGGTCGGCCAGGTGCTGAACATCGCCGGCCCGCGTAGTTCGATGGTGGTTGCGGATATCTTCGACAGCTACCTGCTGGTCGGTGACGAAACCGCGATTCCGGCCATTGCCCGGCGTCTGGAAGAGTTGCCTGCCACGCGCAAGGTGGTGGCGCTCATCGAGGTCGAAGATGTCCGGGAACAACAGACGTTGCAGAGTTCGGCACACGTGGAGGTGATCTGGGTACAACGGCATCGGCAGGATCTGCTTGAGGTGCTCAAGGCACTGCCATTGCCCGAAGGTCGGCTCTACACCTGGGTTGCCCTGGAAAAAGCCCTGACGCGCCAGGCCAAGCGCCTGCTGATCGAGGACAAGGGCGTGCAGGAAGATCTGATCAAGGCCGCCGCCTACTGGCGCCTCGACCCGCACGACGACGCCTGATCCGCCACCTTCAGGGTTGCGTCCTGGCCTTGGCCAGGCGCCCGCCCTGCCAATGATCCAGGCCGAGCAACAGCAGGCCGATGGCGATGAAGCCGAGCAGGATCGCCAGGGCATTGATCAGCACCTGGGTAAAGCCCAGGCTTGCCACATCGATGAACGGATAGGGATAGAACCCTATCGTGTGCCCGCGCAGCAGCGCATAGGCGAAATACACCAGCGGATACAGAAGCCAGGCCAGCAGGTGCCGGGGCCGCAAGCTGCCCTTGTCCACGCAGCACCACCAGTAGACGACGAACAGCAGCGGCATGACATCGTGCAGCAACTCATCGGCCAGCCACTGCCAGCCCTCTGGCTGCCACAGGTGGCGCAACAGCAGGCTATAGGCCAGCCCGACCAGGACGATACTGGCGGCGATGCCCGAGCTGGTCGCCGGGGATAGAAAGAAGCGTCGTGCAGCCGATTCCCGGCCGAACGCCGCATGACTCAGCACCACGGCCACCAGGGTGTTGCTCAACACGGTGAAATAGCTGAAGAAGTTGACCAGGCCGCCCAACAGACTGGCCTGCTCCTGCCAGCGCACCCAGAACACCAGGTACATCTGGATCGCCAGGGCGCTCCAGCCCAGGCAGGCGGCCAGGCCGATGGCCACTTCGCGGCGCATCACCGGCCTAGCGACCGCGCTGCAGCTTGAGGTACAGGCGCTCGACCTTTTCCCGCGCCCAGGGCGTGCGGCGCAGGAAGGTCAGGCTCGACTTGATGCTCGGGTCACTCTTGAAGCAGCGGATGTCGATGCGCTGCGCCAGCCCTTCCCATTGGTAGTGCGCCACCAGCGCGGTGAGGATCTGCTCCAGGGTCACGCCATGCAGCGGATCGGGGTTGGCGGTACTCATGCCTGTGCTCCAGCGAATCAAAGGTGCGCACCTTAGCCCAGTGACGGGTGGCAAGTCTTCAGACTTTTCACAATCAAGGTCCGGATAACAAACATTCTAGTGTGGGCAAAGGCTCTAGCCAGCGGGTGGGCGTTTAATTGATGAATGCAATGTTATATTGTATCAACACTAGAACACTGCCAAGGAACCTTGCTGCCCATGCGTCACCTGCCCCTGCGACTCTCTCCCCTCGCCGCCACCCTCTGGCTCGCCTCGCCGCTGAGCCAGGCACTGGAGCTGGACACCCAGGTCATCACCGCCAACCCGCTGGGCAACAGCGAACTGGCCGCCCCCACCAGCGTGCTCGAAGGCGACGACCTGACCCTGCAACAAAAAGGCAGCCTCGGCCAGACCCTGAACAACCAGCCCGGGGTCGCCTCGACCTGGTTCGGCCCCGGCGCCAGCCGCCCGGTGATCCGCGGCCTGGATGGCGACCGCATTCGCATCCTGCGCAACGGCGTCGGCGCCCTGGATGCCTCGTCGCTGTCCTATGACCACGCCGTGCCGCTGGACCCGGCGACGGTTGAGCGTATCGAAATCGTTCGCGGCCCCGCTGCCCTGCTCTACGGTGGCAACGCCATTGGCGGCGTGGTCAACAGCTTCGACAACCGTATTCCCACTTCGCCCGTCGACGGCATCCATGGCGCCGGTGAATTGCGCTATGGCGGCGCCGACACCACCCGCAGCAGTGCCGGCAAGCTGGAAGCCGGCGATGGGCGCTTTGCCCTGCACCTGGACGCCAACAGTCGGCAGTTCAACGACCTGCGCATTCCCGGTTACGCCCGCAGCGCCAAGGTCCGCGATGCCGACGAACCGGGCAGCAAGCATCGCCTGGAGAACAGCGATGGCCGTCAGGATGGCGGTGCAATCGGTGGGGCCTACCACTGGGACCATGGCTACACCGGCCTTTCCTACAGCCGCTACGATTCCAACTACGGTTCGGTGGCCGAGCCTGGTGTGCGCCTGGACATGCAGCAGGACCAGTACGGCTTCGCCTCCGAACTGCAGGACCTGGACGGCCCCTTCAGTGCACTGAAGTTCGACCTGGGCTACACCGACTACCAGCACCGCGAACGAGAAGGCGGCGAGGTGCACACCACCTTCAAGAACAAGGGCTACGAGGCCCGGGTCGAGGCCCGGCACCAACCCCTGGGGCCAGTTGAAGGCGTGATCGGTGCCCAGGTCAGCCGCAGCGAGTTTTCTGCCCTGGGCGAGGAAGCCTTCGTTCCGCAAACCGATACCGACAGCCTGGCGCTGTTCATGCTTGAACAATGGCAGGCCAGCGAACGCCTGAACCTGAGCCTCGGCGCTCGCCTGGAGCACACCCGGGTCGATCCCGACAGCCTGGGCAGCGAGCGCTTTGCCCATGCCGACAGCGCCAGCAGCTTCACGGCGGCCAGCCTGTCGTCCGGGGCGGTCTTCGAGCTGACGCCGATCTGGTCGCTGGCTGCGACCCTGGGCTACACCGAACGCGCGCCGACCTTCTACGAGCTGTATGCCAATGGCGTCCATGTCGCCACAGGTACCTTCGAGATCGGCGATCCGGGGCTGAGCAAGGAGAAGGCGATATCCAGCGACCTGGCCTTGCGCTTCGACAACGGCGTGCACAAAGGCAGTGTCGGGGTGTTCTACAGCCATTTCCGCAACTACATCGGCCTGCTGGCCAGCGGCAACCTGCGCGAAGGCCATGACCACGGCCATGAAGACCACGACCACGATCATGACCACGAACACGCCGCCGACGTGCCCGAGTACCTGTACCGTGGCGTGCGTGCACGCTTCTACGGCATCGAGGCCCAGGATCGCTGGCAACTGGCGCAGAACCGCTACGGCAGCTTTGCCCTGGAATTGTCCGGCGACTACACCCGGGCCAAAAACCTGGACAGCGGCGAAGACCTGCCACGCATTGCCCCACTGCGCCTGAACAGCGGCCTGCTGTGGGAGATGGACCGCTGGCAGGCCCGTTTCGATGTGCAGCATGCCAGCGCCCAGCACCATAAACCGGCCAACGAAACCAGCACCGACGGCTATACCACCCTGGGCGCCAGCCTTGGCTACCGCTTCGACATCGGCCAGAGCCAGTGGCTGGCCTTTGTCCGCGGCGAGAACCTCACCGACCAGACCGTGCGCTACGCCAGCTCGATCCTGCGCGATATCGCCCCGGCGCCGGGGCGCAGTGTCGAGGTTGGCCTGCGTACCAGCTTCTGATTCAACCCGGGAACAACTGGCTTTGTAGGAGCGGGCTTGCCCCGCGATGCGATGCGACTGACACACTGCAATCGCGGGGCAAGCCCGTTCCCACCTCTTATACAGTAGTTCCCACTGGCACTGTTACCGATCCGGCAACGGTGCCTCTTGTTGAATTGACTTTTTTTCTTACAAATTCAGCTATATCCTCCCCGCCGCAAGCTGAACCGCTTCAGTTAGCTCCCCTGTAGCTTTATCGCCGACGTTCACCAGAGCACGGCGCACTTGCCGTTTTTTCCATAATCAAAAGATAGCGCTATCTCATGCCTCAGATTCATCGTTTCCGCTTTTCCCTGTTCTCCGGCCTGGCCATCGCCAGCCTTGCCCCCTGCACCCAGGCCGCGGCCATGTTCGCCAGCGACTCGCCGTGGATGCTCGGCGACTGGGGCGGTACCCGCACTGAGCTGGCGGAACGCGGCTACGACTTCACCCTGGGCTACACCGGCGAGATGGGCGCCAACCTGCACGGCGGCTATGACGACGACAAGACGGCGCGCTACAGCGACCAGTTCACCTTCGGCACCCACCTGGACCTGCAGAAGCTCCTCGACTGGCACGATGCCGAGTTCCAGCTGACCGTCACCGAGCGCCACGGCAACAACATCAGCAACGACCGCATCAACGATCCGCGGGTCGGCGGTTTCACTTCGGCCCAGGAAGTCTGGGGGCGCGGCCAGACCTGGCGGCTGACCCAGATGTGGATCAAGCAGAAATACTTCGACGGTGCCCTGGATGTGAAATTCGGTCGCTTCGGCCAGGGCGAGGACTTCAACAGCTTCCCCTGCGACTTCCAGAACCTGGCGTTCTGCGGCTCCCAGGTGGGCAACTGGGCCGGTGACATCTGGTACAACTGGCCGGTCAGCCAGTGGGCGCTGCGGGTCAAGTACAACCTCACCCCCGAGCTCTACGCGCAGATCGGTGCCTTCGAGCAGAACCCTTCGAACCTTGACCGTGACAACGGCTTCAAGCTCAGCGGCAGCGGCACCCAGGGCGCGCTGTTCCCCATCGAGCTGGTCTGGAGCCCGCAGGTTGCGGGCCTGAAAGGGGAATATCGGGCCGGTTACTACTACAGTAATGCCAAGGCAACTGATGTCTACAAGGACAGCAACGACCAACCGGCGGCACTGAGCGGCCAACCCTATCGCAGCAGCTCGAGCAAGCATGGCATGTGGCTGGGTGCCCAGCAGCAGGTGACGTCGTTGGCCTCCGACCATTCCCGTGGCCTGAGCGTGTTTGCCAACGCCACGTTGCACGACAAGAAGACCAATGCCATCGACAACTATGTTCAGGCAGGTGTGGTGTACAAGGGGCCCTTCGATGCCCGCGCCAGGGACGACATCGGTTTCGCCCTCGCCCGCGTGCACGTCAACCCCGCCTACCGCAAGAACGCCCAGGCCCTCAACCAGGCCCAGGGCCTGGACGACTACGACAATCCCGCCTACCGGCCGGTGCAGGACACCGAGTACAGCGCCGAGCTGTACTACGGCATCCACGTCACCGACTGGCTGACCGTGCGCCCGAACCTGCAGTACATCCGCCATCCCGGTGGCGTGGAGCAGGTCGATGACGCATTGATCGGCGGGATCAAGATCCAGAGCAGCTTCTAAGCCAACTACCGACAATTTTTGATCTAACGGAGACAACACGATGAGCACAGAAGGTGCCTTGAGTAGAACCCGCTGGCTGCCGCGCCTGATTGGCGTGCTGTTGCTGCTGATGGGACTGGCCCTGCTGGCAGGTGGCATCAAGCTGAGCCAACTCGGCGGCTCGCTGTATTACCTGATCGCCGGACTCGGCTTCGCCCTGGCCGGCATCCTGTTGCTGGCCCTGCGCCGCAACGCCCTGGGCCTGTATGGCCTGGTGCTGCTGGGCAGCACCCTGTGGGCACTGTGGGAAGTCGGCCTGGACTGGTGGCAACTGGTGCCGCGCCTGGCCCTGTGGTTCGCCCTGGGCGTGGTGCTGTTGTTGCCCTGGGCCCGTCGCCCGCTGCTCGGCAACCCGTCGAAGGTCAACACCGGCCTGCTGAGCCTGGCCGTGGTGCTGTCGGGGGCCACCGCCGTGGCCAGCCAGTTCACCCACCCGGGCGAGGTCAAGGGTGAACTGGGCCGCGACACCACCGAGTTCGCCAGCAATGCGCCGCAGATGCCCGACGGCGAGTGGCAGGCCTATGGCCGCACCGAGTACGGCGACCGCTATTCGCCGCTGCGCCAGATCACCCCGCACAACGTGCACCGCCTGGAAGAAGCCTGGCGCATCCGTACCGGCGACCTGCCGACCGACAACGACCCGGTGGAGCTGACCAACCAGAACACCCCGCTCAAGGTCAACGGCATGCTCTATGCCTGCACCGCCCACAGCAAGGTGCTGGCCCTGGACCCGGACACCGGTGCCGAAATCTGGCGCTTCGACCCGCAGATCAAGAGCCCCGTGGGCTTCAAGGGCTTTGCCCACATGACCTGCCGTGGCGTCTCGTATTATGACGAGAACAACTACGTCAGCATGGATGGCAGCCCGGCACCGAAAATTTCCGATGCCGGCATGGCCGTGGCCCGCGCTTGCCCGCGTCGCCTGTACCTGCCGACCGCCGACGCCCGCCTGATCGCCCTGAACGCCGACACCGGCAAGGTCTGTGAAGGTTTCGGCAACCAGGGTGTGATCGACCTGACCACCGGCATCGGCCCGTTCACCGCGGGCGGCTACTACTCCACCTCGCCGGCGGCGATCACCCGTAGCCTGGTGATCATCGGCGGCCATGTCACCGACAACGAGTCGACCAACGAGCCGTCCGGCGTGATCCGCGCCTATGACGTGCACGACGGCCACCTGGTGTGGAACTGGGACAGCAACAACCCGGACGAAACCGCGCCCCTGGCCCCCGGCAAGACCTACAGCCGCAACTCGGCCAACATGTGGTCGCTGGCCAGCGTCGATGAAAAGCTCGGCATGGTCTACCTGCCCCTGGGCAACCAGACCCCGGACCAGTGGGGTGCCGACCGCACCCCGGGCGCCGAGAAATTCAGCGCCGGCATCGTCGCCCTGGACCTGGCCAACGGCAAGGTCCGCTGGAACTACCAGTTCACCCACCACGACCTGTGGGACATGGACGTCGGCAGCCAGCCGACTCTGGTCGACATGAAGACCGACGACCGTTTCAAACCTGCGCTGATCGCCCCGACCAAACAAGGCAGCCTGTACGTCCTCGACCGTCGCGACGGCACCCCGATCGTGCCGATCCGCGAGATCCCGGCCCCGCAAGGCGCCGTCGAAGGTGACCACACCGCACCGACCCAGGCCCGTTCGGACCTCAACCTGCTGGGCCCGGACCTGACCGAACAGGCCATGTGGGGCGCCAGCCCGTTCGACCAGATGCTCTGCCGCATCCAGTTCCGCGAGCTGCGCTACGAAGGCCAGTACACCCCGCCGTCGCTCCAGGGCAGCCTGGTCTACCCGGGTAACGTCGGCGTGTTCAACTGGGGCAGCGTCTCGGTCGACCCGGTGCGCCAGCTGCTGTTTACCAGCCCCAACTACATGGCCTTCGTGTCGAAGATGGTGCCACGCGCCGACGTTGCCGCCGGTAGCAAGCGCGAAAGCGAAACCAGCGGCGTGCAGCCGAACACCGGCGCGCCGTACGCGGTGATCATGCACCCGTTCATGTCGCCGCTGGGCGTTCCGTGCCAGGCGCCATCCTGGGGTTACGTGGCCGGTATCGACCTGCTGACCAAGAAAGTGGTGTGGAAGCACAAGAACGGCACCAGCCGTGACAGCTCGCCCATCCCCATCGGTCTGCCGATCGGCGTACCAAGCATGGGCGGTTCGATCGTCACCGCCGGTGGCCTGGGCTTCCTGAGCGGCACCCTGGACCAGTACCTGCGTGCCTATGACACCAACACCGGCAAGGAGCTGTGGAAATCGCGCCTGCCGGCCGGTGGCCAGGCAACGCCCATGACCTATACCGGCAAGGGCGGCAAGCAATACGTGCTGGTGACCGCCGGTGGCCACGGCTCGCTGGGGACCAAGATGGGTGATTACATAATCGCTTACAAACTCGCCGAGTAAATCTTCGCGGGGCAAGCCCCCGCCAGTAGGAGCCGGCATGGCCCCCGATTGCCCCCCCCCCAGGAAACCACCCCCCCCCCCCCCCCACAA
>NZ_JALRNG020000038.1:0-68392 GCF_030272875.2 Pseudomonas sp. BJa5 | reverse complement strand
GGCCGGCGAGCGCCGCAGGGCCAGGGACGGCCCTTCGGCGCGCCCCCGCGGGAGCAAGGGTGGAAGGAGGGAACCCGTAGCGAAGCGCAGGGCCGTATGCAGGGACAGGGGGTTTTGCCCACTTTTGCCCCGTCAAAAGTGGGTCGCCGTAAAGGGCGAAACCAGCCGGTGGCGCCGCTGCAGACAATGGATATGCTCACCATCTTCAGTGCCATCGCATCGACTTGGCGTCTTGCGAGATGATCCGTTTGCGAGGGTGGCGCTGACTCACCTTTCCGCCCTTACGGCGGGTTACTTTTGTCGGGGCAAAAGTAACCAAAACCCCTCGTCCCTACATCCGGCCCTGCGCTTCGCTACGGGTCCCTTCCCTCCGGCATTGCTCCCGCCGGGACGCACCGACGGGCCATCCATGGCCCGACGGTGCTTGCAGGCCATCCATGGCCTGCACCCAGCTACGCAACGCCTCCACTCAGCCTCCTGAAGGGACGAATCGCGTCGTCTGGACTGGCGATGTACGAACAGCAAAGGCAAAGGCAAAGGCAAAATCGAAGTTTCACGCCGACTGCCGCTGCGCCGCCTTCAACCCACTGCCCTTGCGCACCTGCTGCTCATGCCCCTGGCGCAAGCGCAGCGCCACCACCGCCGCCACCACCAGCAACACGGCGATGAACTTCAGGCCGTTGCTGGCATTACCGGTGCTCTGTTCGATCATGCCCATCACCGATGGGCCGAAGAAGCCTCCCAGCAGCCCGCAGGAGTTGACGAACCCCAACCCGCCGGCCAACGCAGCGCCTTTGAGCCGCGACGCCGGGTACAGGAAGATGATCGACTGCACCACGAAGAACATCAGCGCCGAGAGGCAGAAGCCCAGCAGGCTGATCACCGGCCCCGCCTGCGAGGCAATGGCCAAGCCCAGGGCCATGGTCAGCAAGCCCGTCACCAGGATCCGCCGCGCACGCTGGGCATTGCTGGCAAAGCGTGGCAGCAGGACCGCACCGGCTGCCGCCGCCAGCCAGGGCAAGGAGGTCAGGCAACCGACCTGCACCACGCTCAGGTCACCGTACTTGCCGATAATGCCCGGCAGGAAAAAGATCACCGTGTAGATGGTGATCTGGTGACAGAAGTAGACGAAGATCGCCAGCAGGATCTGCGGGGTCAGGCATTGCTTGAGCGAATGCCCGCCGTGCCCGGCACCCTCCTCGGCCTCGCTGGCCAGCTGACGTTCGATCTGCTGCGCTTCGGCCAGGCTCAGCCACGGCGCCTTGCTCGGCCGGTCCGGCAGTTTCTTCCATACCACGTAGGCGAAGAACACCGCCGGCAGGCCTTCGAGCATGAACATCCATTGCCAGCCATGCCAGCCCAGGATGCCATCCATCTGCATCAGCGCCGCGCCCAGCGGGCCGCCGATGATGTTGGCAAAGCACACGCCGAGCAGGAAGTAGCCGGTGGCACGGGCCCGTTGTTCGCGGCCGAACCAGTAGGTGAGGTAGAGCATCACCCCGGGGAACAAACCGGCCTCGGCGATACCCAGCAACAGGCGCAGCACGTAGAACGAGGTCTCGCCCTGGACGAAGGCCATTGCTGCCGAGATCAGGCCCCAGGTCACCATGATCCGGGCGATCCAGAAACGCGCGCCGACCTTGTGCATGATCAGGTTGCTGGGCACCTCCGACAGCGCGTAGGTGAGAAAGAACAAGCCGGCGCCCAGTCCGTAGGCAGCGGCTGAAATCCCCAGGTCGACATCCAGTTGATGCTTGGCCAGGGCGATGTTGGTGCGGTCGAGAAAGCTCAATACATAGGCGGCGATCAGCAACGGCATGAGTTTGACGAACAGCAACCGGTTGAGGGTCGCCGAGTCGCGGGGCACAGTCGGTTCTTCGGGCATTGTTGTAATTGTCATGGCACGAATCTCTATGTGGCAGCAGCGGTGGGAGTACCCCGGACCCCGGGTCCGGGGTGTGCGCACAAGCTAGAAATCGACTTCGTAGCGACCCTTGAGGTCGAGCATTTCCCGCGCCTCGTCAGGCGTGGCGACGCGTCCGCCCAGGGCCTCGATCACGGTGCGGATGCGCTTGACCTGGTCGGCGTTGGACGCCGCCAGTTTGCCCGGACCGTCCCACAGCGAATCCTCGAGACCGACGCGCACGTTGCTGCCCATGGACAGGCCCATGGTGCCCAGCGGAATCTGGTTGCGCCCGGCGCCGAGGATGGACCACTCGTAGGCATCGCCGAACAGCCGGTCGGCGGTGCGGCGCATGTGCGCCAGGTCTTCGGGGTGCCCCCCGATGCCGCCGCGCAGGCCGAACACCGACTGGATGAACAGCGGCGCCTTGAGCAGGCCGCGCTGGAGGAAATGCGCGGCGGTGTAGAGGTGGCCGATGTCGTAGCACTCGATCTCGAAGCGGGTGCGGTTCTCGGCGCAGGCGTTGAGGATGTAGGCGATGTCGCGGAAGGTGTTGCGGAAAATGCGATCGTCGCTCTCGGCCAGGTACGGCCGCTCCCAGTCGTGCTGGAACTCGGTGAAGCGGTCGAGCATTTCGTACAGGCCGAAGTTCATCGAGCCCATGTTCAGCGACGCCAGTTCCGGCTTGAGCTGGGCCACCGGTTGCAGGCGCTCTTCCACACCCATGGTCGGCGCGCCGCCGGTGGTGATGTTGATCACTACGTCGCTCTGGGCCTTGATCTGCGGCAGGAACTGGCGGAACAGCTCGACGTCCTGGCTCGGCCGGCCGTCATAGGGATCACGGGCATGCAGGTGGACGATGGCGGCCCCCGCCTCTGCCGCGCCAAGGGCAGCGTCGGCGATTTGCTGCGGGGTGACCGGCAGGTACGGCGACATCGAAGGGGTGTGAATGGCACCGGTGACGGCACAGGTGATGATGACCGGGCGTTGCTTGGACATGCGTATTCTCCGTTGTTGTTCTTGGCGAGAAAGCAGTGCAGGGCGGCTCAGAGGTATTCGACGTTGCCATCCACGCTGATGGCCTGGCCGGTGATGTTGCGGGCGGCGGGTGAACAGAGGAACAAGGCGGTGGCGGCGACGTCTTCGGCGCTGACCATGCGCTTGAGCGAGATCTTCTTCAGGTACTCCTCGCGCATCTGCGCCTCAGGCACCCCCACCTGTTCGGCGCGGGCGCGAATCACGCCGTCCATGCGCGGGCCCTCGACGATGCCGGGGAGCAAGGCGTTGACACGGATATCGCTTTCGCCCAGTTCCGCGGCCAGGGATTTCATCAGGCCGACGATGGCCCACTTGGTCGCCGCATAGGGCGTGCGCCAGGCATAGCCCAGGCGCCCGGCCACCGAGGCGATATGCAGCAGGTGGGCGTGGGGCGAGTCCTTGAGCAGCGGCACCGCATGGTGGGCGAAGCGGTACTGCGCGGTGAGGTTGATGTCGATGGTGCGCTGCCAGTCCTCGTCGCTGATGGCATCGATGCCGGCGGTGGGCCCGGCGATGCCGGCGTTGTTGACCAGTACATCGAGGCCGCCGAACTGCTCGCGCTGGACCTTGAACACCGCCTCGATCTGCGCCGCGTCCGCCACATCGGCACGGGTGGCGACAGCGTCGGGGTAGCGGTCGCGAAACGCCGCGATCGCCGCTTCGCTGACGTCGCAGACATGTACCCGCGCACCTGCTTCGAGATAGGCCGCCGCCAGGACTTCGCCGATACCGGCAGCACCGCCGGAGATCAGGACACGCAAGCCCGGATAAGGTGTCAGGCGATTGAGAACGCTCATGCTTTTTTCACTCCAGTGACAGACGACCGCGCACGGTCGTTGGTGACGAGCAGGCGCGCCAGGGAGTCGGCGGCCTGCATGATGTCGTCGGTGACCGCCGCCCGCGCCGCTGCCGCATCCCGGGCTGCCAGCGCCGCAACGATGCGGTCGTGGGCTTCCATGGAGCGTTGCAGGTGACTCTTGTCGGGCGCTACCAGGGCAAAGCACGGGCCCATGTGCAGCCAGAAATTCTCGACGGCGGCGACGGTCAGTTCGGCCCGGGCCACGGCGTAGATGCGCCGGTGAAAGGCGAAGTTGCCCCACAGGTAGGCCGGTACGTCGACGGCATCGACGGCGGCCTGCATCTGTTCGCACAGGTCGGTGATTTCGGCGAGGTCGGCGGCGCTGAGCAAGGCCACTGCTTTTTCCGCCAGCAAACCTTCGAGGGCCACCCGCGCATCGCGGATCTCGCGCAGGCGCTCCGGAGTCATGACCCGCACCCGCAGGCGCGAGGTCTCGGTGACTTCGAAGGCGTTTTCGGCGCTCAGGCGGTGCAGGGCTTCGCGCACCGGCATGGGGCTGGAGCCCAGGGCTTCGGCCAGGCCGCGGATGGTGAGCTTTTGTCCTGGCTGGAAGCGACCGCTCATCAGCGCTTCACGAATCTGCCGGTAGACCTGGTCTTGCAGGGTATCGCGGGACACCTGGCGCAGGGTCGGCAACAGGATCGGACGATCTGTCATGGAGTAATGCCTGTGTTGTCGTTCTTGTGGTTGAAAATATGTGATCACAAATCAAATATGTCAAATAATTTTCGTCCACAGCACTAGACTTCAACCTGCCCCCCGCCCCTACAGGCAGCCGCTATCATGGCCCCGATGCGCTTCGCCGCCCTGCCCCTCCTGTTGCTGAACTGCGGCCCGTCGGCACTTGCCTACGAATCGGACTTCCATTTCGGCCTGACTTACTGGCTGGCCGTGCAGGCCGGTTACGATCATCAGCAAAGCCACGACATCGCCCGCGGTGACGAACTCACTGACACCGGGCAGCTCGACGCCAAGCACGCGATCATCTGGCAGCTGTGCATCCGGCGTAAGGAAAACGCCAGCAATCTCACCCGCTACCTGCACTTTCGCGCGCAACAGCCGCCACCGCAGCTGCCTGATGCACGCCCGGTCGATCATGCTGCCCATTTTGCCGAAGGACAGATCAAGAGCGTGGTCGCCGAAACCGGCCATGGCACCGAGGAACACCTGCTCAAGTTCGGCCAGGCATTGCATGGCCGGCAGGACTCCTTCTCCCACCAGGGCATATCGGAGCCGCACTGGCCCTGCCCCACCGAATGGATCTGGACCCATGCCGTGGATCGCGGCGGCGCGCTGTCGCATCACGCCGACCGTACCTATGCCTATCCAGGGCAGTGCCTCGATGCGGCCAGGTCCAGCTATGACTGGTTGCTCCGCTACCGCGAGAAGATGAACCTGTCCACCTCCCCGAAAGCGCTTTCAGCGCTTGAACCACAGGTACGTGATTTCTGCAGGCGCCAGACGCGCACCGGCAAGTACCAGTGGCTCACCGCACAGGCGGTTCCCCAGGCACGGGCGATTGCCGGCAACACCAGCCTGTCCGATGGCGAGCAGAGCTTCTTCGGTGTTGCGCCTATCGACTTGCGCCCCGCTGCAGCTCAAACGGATAGCGTCGCCAGTGCGGTTCCGGCCTATGAACGTCAGGTCACCGGCTTCAGCCTCGACCCCGAGGCCGACGCGCTGTTGCAGTCGGTGCTGGGCAGCCTGTCGGTCGAGTCGTCGGAGCCCGCCAGGCAATGGGCCAATGCGTTCATGCAGGCCTGGCTGGCGACCCCGGCGGAGCACTTGCCCCAGGCCTTGGCACCGTTCTTCGGAGGGCGTGTCCTGGGCTTCGAGGATCAACCCATCGACCGACTGCTACGCCTGCGTATGACCGACCGTGGGCTGGCGGACTCGAAAGACGTTCCACCGGGGAAATTCCTTGGCACCGCCCAAGGGTTCGTCACGGCCGATGCGACGGCCTGGCGGCCCCTGCTGGTACCGCCCAGGGGACAGAAAATCCCGGCCCTGGTGGGCAATGTCGAGGATGGCAGCATCGGCCTGATCGCCGTACTCAGGAGTGCGCCCAATGCCGTGTTGATCCTCAAGGCCACGCCTGCCGGCCAGGGCTATGCGATCGACGAGTTGGAGGTGCAGGTGTTCCATTGAGCCATCGTGAATGGGACCCCGGAACTACACTGTGACCAACGATGCCTGCTGCCAACAACAGAAGGGACACTGTGGGTGCGACCGCATTGCGGTCCACCGCAGCCTGGATGAGATGTCGACAACCACAACTGTCGAGTGATCTCCCATGAAAACCGATGGCCCAACCCTTCAGTGGCTCTCCTCGCTGATCCAGGTGATCAGCGTTGTGGTGGGCGTGGTGATGAGCGTCATTAGTTTCAACAGCGCCCGCGAAAGCGAGGCGACAGCGCGTAAGCTTGAGGCAGCCAAGCCCTTCTACGTGTTACGTCAAAACCTCTACCATGAGGTGGTCAAGGTCGTCGGGATTCTGGTGAACCCGCAATTTCACACGACCGACGAAATCAACAAGGCCAAGGCCAGGTTCCGCGAACTGTACATCGCCGAACTGAGCATGGTCGAAGCACCCGAGGTCGAGGCGAAGATGAAGGCGCTGGCGGCCAAGATCGATCCCACCCTGCTGGCCATGACCGAAGAACAAATTGCCGCCTACCAGCTCGCCCATGCACTGCGTGACACCTTCACGCACGACTGGAAGGCGGACCAGCAAGACTCGATGAAGCGCTAACGTTCTCTGCCGCACAGTCGGCCGGCAACATACATTCAGGTCAAGGACGATCCAGCAACATCACTGCGGTGATGCAGGCAAAGGCGATGCTGCGGCACTCGTCATCACAGGGAAAGTACAGCCGCACCCGACCGCAGTGCCAGTCAACGCTGCGCACCACCCCCGCTTGGGTGTCCATTACCCCATACTCCGCCGGGAAGCAGCCGTACAACACCACGGCATCGCCAGGCTGGTACAGACGCAGGCGCTCTTTGTTGTTCTCGTCCATGGCGACAGGCTCCGACCCGGGTATCGGCATCTTCGCCAACACCCGCCACCAGCGCTACTGACAAAAATGTCAGGTCAACGTTTGACCAGGGTGGTCCAGTAGCGCGTGCGCGACTGCACCGTGACCGGCAGGCTGGCTGTGAGCCAGGCGAGGATACGGTCGGTGTCGTCGAGCTGGAAGGTACCGGTCACCCGCAGCGTTTCCAGTGCCGGCTCCCAGCGCAGCACGCCCGGGCGATAGCGCGAGATCTCGCGCAAGAACTGCCCCAGCGGCTGGTCGTCGACGCTGAGCATGCCATCGCGCCAGTCCGGTGCACGGGGATCGAAACGCCCCATGGCGCCGCTGCCGTCGGCGTACAGGGTCAACTGGTCGCCGTACTGTAGCGCCAGTGCCATGCCCTGGGCCGGGCTCACCTGCACCATGCCCTGCAGCACGCCGATCCGGCACCGGTCGGCATCGCGACGCAGGCACACCTGCGCCTGCCCGACCGTGACCTGGCCGAGGCCGAAGTCCGCGGTCAGCGGTTGCGCACGGCTGACGCTGAGGGCAATTTCACCTTCGACCAGTGCCAGGCGATGGTGCTTGAGGTCCAGGCCCACGGCGGTTGCGGTGTTCAACTGCAACACACTGCCATCGACCAGGCGCACCCCACGCCGCTGGCCCACCGCGGTGCGCAGGTCGGCACGCCAGGCGGCCAGCGACAACGGCTGGCTCAACAGCCAGCCGCCCGGGGCCAGTACCGCCAGGGCCGCACCACACTTGAGCAGGGCACGTCGGCTGTCGCCGGCACGCGTCATAGGTCGACCAACAGGCAGTGGTCACAGTACAGACCCTGCAAGGTCTGCTCGGAAAGGGCCACCGCTTCGCTCATGTCAACGCACCTGCACGGGAAAGGAATCAAATGAGATTGATACTATTTAATACCCGTGCACAAACCAAGTGCCTTGCGCAGCGGCGATCCCTCGTCGCTGCGCAGGTGATGGCTATCGCGTGGCCTGGAAGCGTGGGCACTGCCCTTCCAGCCGGTAACGCATCGTTACCAGCTGCCCGGACGTATCCTCGTAGGTCATCAACATCGGCGCCGCCTCGCAGCCGCGGGCCATGGGGGTCTGTTCGATCAGCCGGGCGACATCCACCGATGTGCCGTAGCGGTAGTCCTGAACAGCCGGGACGGTCTTGCCAGTTCTTGCCGCATAGGCCTGCACTGCCTGCTCATGGGCAACCAGACGCGCATCCTTCACTTCCGGTGCCGAGGCCAGCGCGCTCTGGCCGGCCAGCAGCAACAGCGCTGCCACTACCAAACCTTGCTTGCGCTTCATTTCAGCGTACCTCACAGGTGATGGAACGAACTGCTGGGTCAAACAGCTTCGAGCTTACGCCTGCATTGGAAATGGGGCTACAAGGCGATATCCAGTGCCTGACGCAACTGTGCGCCACGGTTGTCGGAGGCAGCACTGACCAGCGCGTAGTTGTAGTCGCCCCGGGACCAGTAACGCGCCTGCAGCTGCCCCTCGGTACGCTCGCCGCTGGGCATGCGTGCATAACGTTCACTCGGTGAGCGCAGGAACAGGCTGACCCGCTGACCGCGGGCATCTTCGAACACCAGCAAGGCGGCCGGGCCCTGCTCGTTGCTCAGCAGCCGCGCGCCCAACGGGGTAAAGCCGTAGGCCGACAGGTCCGGCAACCTGCCGACATGCTGAAAGTGCTCACCCAGCCAGGCCTGCAGGCGTGCCGGGTCGCGTGCGCTGAGGTCCAGGGTGCCGGCAGCGGCGAACAATTTGTGCGCCTGCACGGCATCGGCCATGGGAGGGTTGGCCGCCACCAGGCTGGCGTCGCGCACTTGCCAGCCACCCAGCCCGCCGATACCCAGGGTCAGCAACAGCACGGCGGCACTGGCCCAGCGCCGCTGCCGGCGTTGGCGCAACGACCGGCGCACGGCGGCAGGGTCCAGCCGGGGGTTGGGCGCCTGCCCGGCAAAACCGGACAAGGCTGCACGCAGGTGCCGGGCATCACGGCGCCAGCCATCGACCCGCGCCGCCTGCTCGGGATTGGCGGCCAGGTACAGCTCTACCGCACGACGGCGCGCAGGCTCCAGGCGCTCGTCGACATAGGCATGGAGTTCTTCTTCGCTCGGGATCAACGGACTCATTTCAACCTCCGCAACGCCGCAGGCGTCGCATTGCCTTCGGCCAGTTCGCGCAGCGCCGTGCGCGCCCGCGACAAACGTGACATCACCGTGCCGATGGGCACCTCCAGGGCCTGGGCGGCCTCCTTGTAGCTCAAGCCTTCGACGCTGACCAGCAACAGCAAGGCGCGCTGTTCCACCGGCAGGCGGGCAAAGGCGGCCAGGCCCGACTGGGCCAGGACGATGTCCTCGGTGGCATTGCCCGCCTCCTCGCCCCGTCCGAACCAGGCCAGCCAGCGCGCATGACGCCGCTCGCGGCGCTTGCCGTCGATAAACTGCCGGTAGAGGATCGAAAACAGCCAGGCGCGCAGGCTGTCCTGCCCGCGCTGCTGGTCGCGGCGGCTCAAGGCGCGCTCGACCGTGGCCTGGACCAGGTCATCGGCGCTGCTGGTCTCGCGGGTCAACCACAAGGCGAAGCGGCGCAGGCGCTCGAGCATCTCGCGTAATTGGTCGTCGTCTAGTTCGTTCATTGCCAGGGTCTTGGCCTGTAGGCGATCAGTGTACGAGGCAGACGCCCGAACATTGAAAATATTCCACGACGCTGGAATAAATCTGCGCGCCATGCGTCGTACCGGCTCATTCACTGACCCGGATCGCCGCCATGAGTTCTCCTTTGCACGGCCGCCCCCGCCTCCTGCGCCTGGCTGCCATCGGCCTGGGCCTGGGCGCCCTGGCCGCAAGCTTTGCCTATGCCGCCGGCTGGATAGGCGCCGAACGCCTGACGCCCAAGCGCATCATCGACACCTTCGAAGCCCAGGCCGGACACTTCCCCGGCTACCGTAAGAATCATGCCAAGGGCCTGTGTGTCAGTGGCTATTTCCAGGCTAACGACCAGGCCGCCGGCCTGTCCCGGGCACGGGTGTTCAGCCAGCCGCGGGTGCCGGTGATCGGTCGTTTCGCCATCGGTGGCAGCAACCCCTACGCCGCCGACACCAGCGTGCCGACCCGCAGCCTGGCGCTGCAATTGAGCAGCGATGATGGCCAGGTCTGGCGCACCGGCATGAACACCCCGCCGGTGCTGGCAGTGAGTACCCCCGACGCCTTCTACCAGCAGGTGCTGGCCATGACCCCGGACCCGGCCACCGGCAAGCCGGACCCGGCGCGGGTCCAGGCGTTCTTCGCCGCGCACCCGGAGAGTGCCGCGTTTCGCCAATGGGCCAAGGACTACAAGGCACCGGACAGTTTCGCCAACTCCAGCTACAACAGCATCAACGCCTTCGCCCTGGTCGATGCCCAGGGCACGCGCCGCTACGTGCGCTGGAGCCTGGTGCCGCAGACGCCATTCGCCGCCCTGCAAGGCCAGGTCGATGACCGCGAGTACCTGCAGCACGACCTGCACCAGCGCCTGAGCCAAGGCCCCTTGCGCTGGACCTTGCGCCTGACCCTGGCGGCCGCTGGTGACGCGGTCGACGACCCGGCCCAGCCGTGGCCTGCCGAGCGACGCAGCGTCGACGCCGGCACCCTGGTGATCGAACAGGTCGATGGCCCCGAACAAGGCGCCTGCCGTGACCTCAATTTCGACCCGCTGATCCTGCCTGCCGGCATCGAACCTTCGGCCGATCCGATCCTGGCCGCCCGCTCGGCCGCCTACTCCGAGTCCTTCAATCGCCGCAGCCGCGAAGCCACTGCATCGGGAGCACACCCATGAAATCCGTACCCGCCGCCTTCCATCCCCTGGCGCGCCTGCTGCACTGGCTGATGGCGCTGTTGATCCTGGCGATGCTGTTCGTCGGCGTGAGCATGGTCGTCGACCTGTCGCCGCGCCACACCCTGCTGATCAGCCTGCACAAGGCCATTGGCCTGGCGCTCTTGCTGCTGGTGCTGGTGCGCATCCTGGTGCGCCTGACCCTGCCCCATCCGCCGCTGCCCAGCGACCTGCCACGGGTACAGCGCCTGGCCGCCGGCGCCTCGCACTGGCTGCTGTATGCCCTGATGCTGGCCATGCCGCTGATCGGCTGGGGCATGCTCTCGGCAGGCGGCTACCCGCTGCCGCTGCAACTGCCCGCGCTCCTGCCCCACGACCTGCACCTCTATGCCCTGTTGCGCAAGGCCCATGGCGTGCTGGCCTACGTGCTGTTCGCCACCGTGCTGATTCACCTTGGCGCGGCGCTGGTGCATGGCCTGGTGCGGCGCGACGGGGTGCTGCGCAGCATGTGGCCCGGCCCGCTTGGAAAAGATCAGGCCGACAGCAGCCATTAACGATTGTCGATCGCGCAGCGTCCTGTCTCCCGTTGTTTTCCGGCACAATGCCAGCCTTGCCTCAACTGCCTTGGATAGCCCATGAACAGCGCACAGGACCCTGCGACACTTTCCAGCCATGCCGACGCCGGCTTCGACCTGCGCCCGCTGCTGGTCGCCAACATGGCCTGCACCATGGCGATGATGGCCTTCGTGTCCCTGATCGGCCCGATCGCCCGCACCCTGGGCCTGGCCACCTGGCAGGCCGGGGCGGCGGTGACGGTGGCCGGGGTGATCTGGATGCTCCTGGCCCGCCCCTGGGGCCAGGCCAGTGACCGTCTCGGCCGGCGCCGGGTGCTGTTGATCGGCACCGCCGGCTTTACCCTGGCCTACTGGATCCTGTGCCTGTTCATCGATGTGGCCCTGCATCTGCTGCCCAGTGCGACCCTGGCCTTCATCGGCCTGATCCTCGGACGGGGCCTGATCGGCGCGTTCTATGCGGCGCTGCCGGTGGGCGGCGCGGCACTGATCGCCGACAACGTCGCACCAGAGCATCGCGCCCGCACCCTCGCCTCCCTGGGCGCGGCCAACGCGGTCGGCCTGGTGCTGGGCCCGGCCCTGGCCGCCTTGCTGGCGCGCCACAGCCTGAGCCTGCCGTTCTATGCAATGGCGGTGTTGCCGATGCTGGCGTTCGTGGTGCTGCTGCTCAAGCTCAAGCGCCAGGAACTGCACCTCAAGCAGCCGCCACGCCCGGTGCGCCTGAGCGACCCGCGCCTGCGACGCCCCTTGCTGGTGGCGTTCGTGGCCATGCTTAGCGTCTCGGTGGCGCAGATCACCGTCGGTTTCTTCGCCCTCGACCGCCTGGGCATGGACCCTGCGCAAGCCGCACAAACAGCGGGCATGGCCCTGACCCTGGTGGGTGTGGCGCTGATCCTGTCGCAAATGCTGGTGCGCAAACTGCAGTGGCCGCCGCTGCGCATGATCCGCGTCGGTGGCAGCGTTTCGGCACTGGGCTTCATCGCCTGTGCATTTGCCGACAGCGCCACACTGCTGGGTACCTGCTTTTTTATCGCCGCCGGCGGCATGGGCTGGGTTTTCCCGGCCTTCTCGGCACTGGCGGCCAATGCCATGGACGCCTCCGAACAAGGCGCCACGGCCGGCTCCATCGGCGCGGCACAGGGGCTGGGCGTGGTCATCGGACCGCTGGCCGGCACCCTGATCTACGCCGCCGATCCACGCCTGCCGTACCTGATCGTCGGCGCCTTGTTACTGCTGGTAGGGTTGTGGCCTCAGCCATCGCCTCCATCCGTACAGACGGGCCGCTAAAGCCTGAAATAATGTGCTTTAATGCTCCGCCCAAAATTATTGACACATAAGGCGGCTATGGACACGGGGACACGACTCAAACTGGTGCGTGAACGCAACAAACTCTCCCAGCGGGAGCTGGCCCGCCGTAGCGGCCTGACCAACTCGACGATCTCGCAGATCGAGCAAAACCGCGTCAGCCCTTCGGTCAGCTCCCTGAAGAAGCTGCTCGAAGGCATTCCCATGACCCTCGCCGAGTTCTTCAGCTTTGATGAACCACCGCGCGAGGAGCGTTTCGTATTCCGCTCCACCGAGCAGCCTGACCTGGGCAACAGTGGCCTGCGCCTGTTGCTGGTCGGCGCCAGCGTCGAAGGCCGGCAGATGCGCATGCTGCGCGAACTGTACGCGCCGGGTGCCGACTCGGGCGATGAGCCGATCGTGCACACCGAGGGTGAAGAATGCGGGCTGGTGACCCGGGGCACCATCGAACTGCGGGTCGATGGCCAGGTGAGCATCCTCAACTCCGGGGATGGCTACTACTTCCCCACCACCCTGCCCCACAGTTTCAAGAACATTGGCCAGGACGAGGCGGAAATCATCAGCGCCAACACCCCGGCGAACTTCTGATCCCCAGTGGGAGCGGGCTTGCTGTGGGAGCGGGCTTGCCCCGCGATGCGGCGGCTTGATCAACCGCGGGTCAAGCCCGCTCCCACAAAGACAGTGGCGCCTACATCCAGCCCAGCCAGCGCCACCAGGTGGCGGCAAACACCAGCATCAGCACATAGCCGATCAGCGTCACCAACACCCCGACCCGGGCGAACTGCCGGGCCGTGAAGGTCTCCGTGCCCAGGCACACCATGTTCTGCGGCGCATTGATCGGCAGGATGAAGCCGTAGCTGACCACAAAACCCAAGGCCATGGTCATGCCCAGCCGGCTGAAGTCTCCCGGCAAGGTCTGCAGCACCGCGATCAGGATCGGCAACAACGCCGAGGTCAGCGCCGTGGCGCTGGCAAAGCCCAGGTGAATCAGGATCAGGAACGCCCCCAGGATCGCGAACACCCCCAGGGTCCCCAGTTGATCCAGCCCGGTATGGGCCACCACCTGCGCCCCCAGCCATTGCCCAGCCTGGGTGGTGAGCAAGGTGGTGCCCAGGCTGATGCCGACGCCGAAGACAATCACCGTGCCCCAGGGAATCCGCGCCTGCACATCCTTCCAGGTCATCACGCCCAGGCGCGGCAGCAGCAGGATCACCAGGCCCGCATAGGTGGTCGAGGTGGTGTCGAAGCGATGCAGCTTGCCCTCGGTGGCCCAGGCCAGCAGTAACAGCAGCGAAACCGCAAGCAAACGCTTCTGCGCCCCGCTCATGGGCCCGAGCTCGGCCAGGGTGCGGGCGACCGCCGCCTTGCCCCCGGGAATGCTGTCGCTCTCCGGCGGCAGCAACTTGAGCACGATGAAAATCAGCACCGCCGACATGATCACCGCCCAGGGCGCACCGGCGATCAGCCAGTCGATCCAGGACACCCGGGCACCGAGCATCTTGTCCATGAAGCCCACGGTCAACAGGTTCTGCGCCGCTGCGGTCTGGATGCCGATGTTCCAGATGCTGGTGCCCTGGGCGACGATGATCATGATCCCGGCGGCGATGTTGGAGCGCTTGTCGACGCCAAACGCGGCAATCACCCCCATCATGATCGGCACCACACAGGCACTGCGCGCCGTGGCACTGGGCACCACCAGGCTGAGCAGGATGGTCACCGCCACCGCCCCCAGCAGGATGCGCCGGGTGCTGACCCCGACGCTGGACAGGGTCACCAGGGCGATGCGCCGGTCAAGGCCGGTGTGGGTCATGGCCGCGGCAATGAACAAGGCGCCGACCACCAGGGCCAGGGCACTGTTGGAAAACCCGGTCAGGGCCAGGCTGATGGCGGCCGACGAGCCATAGGTGACGGAAGGGTCGGCCACAGTCGGCGCCGTACCGAGCAAGAATGCCATGAGCGAGGTGATCATGATCGCGCTGGCTTCGTACGACACCGCCTCGCTGATCCACACCACCACGGCAAAGGCCAGGATCGCCAGGACCCGCTGCCCCGCCACCGGCAGGTCGGCCGGCAAGGGCAGCAACAGCACGCCGATCAGGGCGGCGACCCCCAGCAACAGGCCGACCGGAATCTTGACACCCGCGGATTGCGCACCCGGTGCGCTGGCCGACGAACTCATGGGACTCTCCCCGCAATGCATGAATGGCCATCATCGGTCACTTGCCACCGTGACGAACTGATTCGCATCAACATCGGTATGAACCAACATTGTCAGACAAAATGTAGTGCTAGAAAAAAATCACTACAAAACCTGTTGACGCCGTTCGTCGCCCCTTGCATGATGAGGCCGTCTCCCCGATCGGGGACACTGGCAAGGGTGTTCCAGGCAGCTCCAGGGATCCATGAGCTGAATGCGGATGGGTACTGCCCAAAAGGCAGAATGTGAAAAGCCCCCAGTTGTGACGCTGCTGTAGCAGCTTTCTTTCAACGCTACATGATGTGCGCCGAGTTTGAACTCAACTATCGATACTCCAGGGGGCTTTATGATGAATCTGAACAATCAACCGACTGTCGAAGAATTGGCCCGGCTGTTCGCCGCTCGCAAGGACACCCTCGACAGCCACATTCTCTGGGTGTGCCAGGCCGGCGAAGTCCGCCTCGACAAACTGGGCACGCTGACCGACGAGGCGCAGTTCGAGCAACATACCCCGAACATGCGTGCGCGGTTGAAGATGTACCGCCGTGGCCAGGGCTACGTGGGCAAGAAGGCCGCCGCTGACACCCAGTACGTCGGCCGCGTACTGCAGACCCTGCAGAGCGAGTGGGCTGCGCTGCAGAACAAGCCGGGCGTTGCGGTCATCGATCGCCTCTGCTGATAACCCGATCGTGTGAACAAAAGGCGGGCCCATGGGCTCGCCTTTTTGCTGTCTGGTTTACACCGACCTGTAGGAGCGGGCTTGCCCCGCGATTGCGATTCGTCTGTCGCACCGCAATCGCGGGGCAAGTCGAGTCGTCCCACCGCCGCTCCTACGGATTACGCGCTGCATTCTGAGAGCTGCGTAGGAAGTTTCTGTTTCGATTTTCCCCGCGTAAAAAGCCGTTTTTCCCATGCTAGGTTCCGGGTTCCATTTGCCCAAGGAATCAGTGCATGTCTACAAGGAACGATTTTCCAACCGACAGCATCGCCCATCCACTGGCAGCGCACGCTGCACTGGCGGTCGAGGGGTGAAGCATGGGCAAGCGTTCGAATATGTTCGGCCGGGGCGAAGGGCTCCACGGTGACAAGACCACCACCGGTGCCACCTGTATCAGCAGCCTGCCACAAGCTGCCCATGGTGGTCGCGGCGTCCTGCGCAAGGGCGACGTCACTACCGAATGCCCGAAGTGCGGGCAGTCCGGAAAAATTGCCGAAGGGGATTCACGCTTCACCTTCCATGGGAAACCGGTGGCCGTGGATGGCATGCTGGTGGCCTGCGGCTGCCCGCCTGGCAGCAATCGGCTGATTGCCCCCTTGGGCGACTGGATCGGGCCGGACAGGCCCTCCGCTAACCGCGCCGCCGAACCCGCCAGCCGGGCGCCGACGGCGTCACCCCCGCCTTCAAGTTCCGGCTTCTCTCCCGCCAACCACGCCTCACCAACCATGTCCGCCGCACCGGGCACGCTGGAACCTGGCTTCTATGTAGTGCCGCGTAGCATGTCGGGCCAACAGGTGCTGGCCCAGCTGGGTGGCGAAACCCGCTACCTGTCGGCCCGGCTGCACCGGCTCAACCCCACCTTTGCCCAAGGCTTCAAAGCCGGCGAGCTGTTCGTCATTGGCGATCCGCACAACGGTACGGCCTGTACCCGGGAAGAAGCCGACCTGATGGCTGCCGCTGCCCGGGTCCGCGAGGTGCTGGCGCCGCTCACCGAGGACGAGGCCAACTTCATGGCCCGTTACCAGGGCGAGATTGCGGGGGTGCTTGATGGGGCGAGCGAGTCCATGGGCGTCGGCCAGTCGATGCTCAAGCAAGGGTTGCGGCAGGTCGAAGGCACCTTGCATGCGGTGGAACAACTGTATCAACGCTCGTTCATCACCCACGGCAATTTGAAAAGCCCGGAGTTCTTCGCCTCGCGCCAGCAGGTGCTCCGGCAACTGGATGGGCAGTTGCGAGGCTCTTTCCTCAACAAAGCGCTGAACCTTGGCAGTTACGACGTGTTGCGTCGCGACCTGGGCATTTCGACCAAGAGTCTGGTGCACCACTGGAGCCGAGCCGGCGCGCCCGGGCAGATTCCCGGCTATGCCACGCACCTGGATCAGGTGGCGAAGACGGCGAAATACCTCAAGTACGGGGGATACGTCGGGGTTGCGCTCGGTGGCGGTGCGTCGGTGCTCAAGGTGCAGGAGGTGTGTCGTGCCGGCGAGACGGAGGAGTGTAAGAGGATTCGATTTACTGAGGCAGGGAGTTTTACGGGTGGGCTAGGCGTTGGCTCGCTTGGTGGATACGCGGGAGGAAAGGTAGCGATGGCCGTATGTGGTTTCGCAGCCGCGGCTGGTCCAGTCGGCGTCGCTGTCTGTGGAGTTGTACTGGTAGGAGGCGGATCACTAGCCGGGGGAGTTGGCGGCGGGTCATTTGGAGAGTGGGTGGGAGACATACTCTACGAGGTGCAAAGTGATTGATATCAACACCTGGCCGCCGGGCATTGCCCTCGCCTTCGGTTTAGCTCCGTTCATAATCGGCTTGTCAGGCGTAGCCATCGAAACCTACACCGCCCGCAGTCGTGACTTCGACCTCATCATTGCAAGCCTTTCAAACAGTCGCTGGCTCAAGCTACAGATACCGTTCTGGGGGACGACGAGCTTGAGATCACGCTGTTATCTGCTGACTACTATCACCGGCGCGTTTCTCTATCCCAAGTTATGCATTCGCTTGGGGATGATGGACGCAGAAGACTTGCGCAACTTTCCACCGCGGCTGCGGCGTCGATTGCTGGTGAGTTCCTGGCTGATCATCATTGGCTGCGCCTGGCTCGTAATCGGCGTCGCCTTGATCAAGCTCTCCCCAACACGGTGAAATTTCAGTCACAAAAAAACCGACGCACTGTCGGTTTTTTTGTGACTGATCGACTCAGATCGTCAGCGTCCAGTCATAGTCCACGATCAGTGGCGCATGCTGGGAGAAGCGTGGCTGACGTGGCAGGCGCGCGCTTCGCACGAAACGGCGCAGGCCCGGGGTCAGCAGCTGGTAGTCGAAACGCCAGCCCAGATTGAGCATCTCGGCCTGCTCGTTGTCCGGCCACCAGCTGTACTATTGCCGAGGTCAGGGCCAATGACGGGCAGTCGTATCACTATTCGCTGACGTGGCGATTGATCAAATAATGATCGGTGGAGCAGCCCCTGAAGAGGCGAGCCCATAGGTTCGTCTTTTTGCTGTCCGGCTTCTTCCTGCGGACTTCGTTGTATTCCGACAGTCATGTAGGGCATTTCTGTTTCGATTTTTACCGCGTAAAAAGCCGATTTTCCCATGCTAGGTTCCGGGTTCCATTTGCCCAAGGAATCAGTACATGTCTACAAGGAACGATTTTCCAACCGACAGCATCGCCCATCCACTGGCAGCGCACGCTGCACTGACGGTCGAGGGGTGAAGCATGGGCAAGCGTTCGAACATGTTCGGCCGGGGCGAAGGGCTACACGGCGACAAGACCACCACCGGTGCCACCTGCATCAGCAGTCTGCCGCAAGCGGCCCATGGTGGTCGCGGCGTCCTGCGCAAGGGCGATGTCACCACAGCATGCCCGGAATGCGGGCAGTCCGGAAAAATTGCCGAAGGCGACTCGCGCTTCACCTTCCACGGGTTGCCGGTGGCCGTGGACGGCATGCTGGTGGCCTGCGGCTGTCCGCCCGGCAGCAACCGACTGATTGCGCCGCTGGGCGACTGGATCGGGTCGGACAGGCCCACCGCCAGCCGCGCCGCCGAACCCGCAAGCCGAGCGCCGGCAGGGTCGGCAACGCCCTCAAGCTCCGGTTTCTCTCCCGCCAACCACCCCACGCCAGCCATGTCCGCCGCGCCAGGCACGCTGGAACCTGGCTTCTATGTGGTGCCGCGCAGCATGTCCGGCCAGCAGGTGCTGGCTCAGCTGGGCGGCGAAACCCGCTACCTGTCGGCCCGCTTACACCGGCTCAATCCGACCTTTGCCCAAGGCTACAAGGCCGGCGAGCTGTTCGTTATTGGCGATCCGAATAACGGTACGGCCTGCACCCGGGAAGAAGTCGACCTGATGGTTGTCGCCGCCCGGGTCCGGGAAGTGCTGGCGCCGCTCACCGAGGAAGAAGCCAACTTCATGGCCCGCTACCAGGGCGAGATCGCCGGGTTGCTCGATGGCGCGAGCAAGTCGATGGGTGTCGGCCAGGCGATGCTCAAGCAAGGGCTCGACCAGGTCAAAGGTACCTTGCATGCGGTGGAACAACTGCACCAACGCTCATTCATCGCCCATGGCCATTTGAAAAGTCCCGAGTTCTTCGCCTCCCGCCAGCAACTGCTCCGCCAGCTTGAGGCGCAGTTGAAAGTCTCCTTCCTAAATAAACCGCTGAACCTCGGCAGTTACGACGTCCTGCGTCGTGACCTGGGCATCTCGACCAAGAGTCTGGTGCATCACTGGAGCCGAGCCGGTGCGCCCGGGCAGATTCCCGGCTATGCCACGCACCTGAATCAGGTGGCGAAGACCGCGCAGTACCTCAAATACGGGGGATACGTTGGGATTGCGCTCGGGGGCGGCGCATCGTTGCTCAAAGTGCAGGAGGTGTGTCGCGCCGGGGAGACGGAGGAATGCAAGAAGATTCGATTCACTGAGGTGGGGAGTTTTTCTGGCGGGTTGGGTGGCGGGGCGTTTGGAGCCGGTCTTGGAGGCTATGCCGCATATTTGACCTGTGGGATTGTAACCGCTGCCACCGGAGGTTTGGGTGGGGCAATCTGTGGCATCGTCTTGGTTGGAGGTGGTTCGCTGGTCGGTAGTGTCGAAGGGGGTAAAGGGGGCGAGCTCATCGGGGAGGAGATATACAATTGGATTGGACAATGATGACTGATTTCTATTACTCCTGGCATCCGGGCATCCGGTTCGCCTTCCTATTCACGCCTTTTGTGATTGGCATGTCAGGGGTCGCAATTTCCTGTCACATAGCCTGCAGCCGCAGCTTCAGCATCATGCTTGCAGCGCTTCCCAACTGCCCCTGGCTCTTGCAGCAGATACCCATCTGGGGAGTTACGAGCCTGAAATCACGTTACTATCTGGTCAATACGATCTGCGCTGCAATGCTCTATCCGCCATTTGGTATCCGCAGAGGGCTACTAAATGCCGAGGAAGTGCGTAATTTTCCTCCTGGCTTGAAACGTCGGATGGTCATCTCGGCCTGGTTGGTCATCATAGGTTCAGCCTGGTTCTTTCTGGGCGTTGGCCTGATCAAGCTTTCGGAAGTCTGAGCCACTCTCCAGAATCGAAGCCCGTCCCTCAAGGGTCGGGCTTTTTCCATTACAAACGGACTACAATGCCCGCTTTCCTTCAAGAGCACGCCCATGAACAGCCCCGCATTCGGCACCGGCGACGCCTCCTACCAGGCCGCCGGCGGCATCGACGGCCTGCGTCGTCTGGTCGATGATTTCTACCGGCTGATGGACCAGTCACCCGCTGCCCTTCCAGTACGCCGGATGCACCCGGACAACCTGGACGCGTCACGGGACAAGCTGGCGTGTTTTCTCAGTGGCTGGCTCGGCGGCCCGGCGTTGTTCAAGGAGCGCTACGGCTCGATCGCCATCCCGGCCTTCCATGCCCAATGGCCGATCGACGAGTCCCACAGCGAAATCTGGTTGAGTTGCATGGAACACGCTATTGCCCTGCAGGACTATTCGGCGGAATTCGCCGAATACCTGCTGCGCCAGTTGCGCGTGCCGGCCCAGCGCATCGTCCAGGCCAGCCGCAACCGCCACGCTCAGGCCTGACGCCGCAACGGCGCCTGCTCCAGCGGCAACAGCCCGGTGAGCAGCGCCCGGGCGCGGTCCACGCCCCAGACCATGGCCCGGCTCATGGTTTCGCCCGGCCGGCTGTGGTAGTACTCCTCGATCATCGCCTTGCCATGGGCGGTATAGATGCCGAGGAACAACTGCGTGGCACCGGTACGTGACAGCCTGACCTGCACGTCGATACTGGTGCCATCGCTGAGCGCCTCGTCATGGCTGCGGCTGTGCAGTTGCGGGTCAGCCCACTTCCAGTAAGTCTCTTCCCTGATACGCATCGATCACCCCCTGTTGATAGCCGGACAAGTAAGACACAGCCGCGCGATTCAGGCGAGCGCCGAATCCGCAACCCTTGAGCAAGGTCAATCAATGCATAAAAAACCCCGCCACGAGGGGCGGGGTGATGAGAACCGGTTCACTTTTTCGCCGGGAACCTGGGCATGAACCGGCCCTTCTTGGCGCGCTGCAGATGGCTGGGCTTGATCTGGTCCGAATCGTCCAGGGTCATGTGGGCAAAGCCCAGCTGGAAGGCGGCCTGGCCGCAACGTACCTGGCTGTTGATTGGAAATTCGTCGCCGTTGTCTTCGATGTAGGAATTGCTCATGCCCCGTCTCCCTCCAACAACGGGCCGGTACCGGCAAACAGATGATTGCCCGAAAAAATACCGCCCCAAGTGCCCCTGAGACTAGCCGGTCATTTGTGGACCGCCCGGGCAAAAAGCCGAAACCCCGACCAATGGCCGCGCCATTTTGTCGCACCCACCGCTTTAGCGCAGCTTGACGGCGGTGCCGGTGACGAACACCACGACCATTCCGCCACGGGCCGAAGGCATGCTGATTTCATAGTCCAGGCCCACCACGGCGTCGGCTCGCAGGTCACGGGCGCGGGCCTTGATCTCGTCGGTGGCCTGGATACGCGCTTCTTTCAGGGCGCTTTCCAGGGTTTGCGAGCGGCCACCGAAGAAATCCCGAAAGCTTGTGAATACATCACGTACCACGTTGATGCCCTGGACCGATTCGGCGCTGACCACATCCAGATAGGTTTCGATCTGCCGCCCTTCGACGGTACCGGTAGTGGTGATGATCATGTTGCTCTCCTTCGCGCTTGCAAGCGGTGTACGGACAAAAAGGCGATGGTAGCAAAACCGCCACGCTCAGCTGGCTTTGTCTAACAGCCCCTGCCCACCTAGACTTGCAGCCACCGCCACTGGCGTCTCTGCACGGTGCGCCCATGCCCTTCGCCCCTGCTCCGCCGCGCGCGTCCTGGGGCGAACTGCTGCACGGACGCAATGCCCTGCACACTATCGCCCTGGCCGGTGGCGTGGGCCTGTACGCGATCAATGTGCATATCGTCACCACCATCCTGCCGACGGTGATCGCCGATATCGGCGGGCTGGCACTGTATGCCTGGAGCACCACGCTGTTCGTGGCGACCTCGATCATCGGCTCGACCCTGTCGGCGCAACTGCTCGCACGCCTCGGCCCCCGTGCCACGTTCCTGCTGGCGCTGGCGGTGTTCGCCGCAGGTTCGGCGCTCTGTGCCCTGGCGCCGAACATGCCGCTGCTGCTGGGCGGACGCAGTGTCCAGGGCCTGGGCGGCGGCACCCTGTTTGCCTTGAGCTATGCGCTGATCCGCCTGCTGTTCGAGGAACGCCTGTGGCCCCGGGCCGTGGCCCTGATCTCCGGCATGTGGGGCATGGCCACCCTGTCCGGCCCGGCCATCGGCGGCGTGTTCGCCCAGGCGGGCCTGTGGCGCTGGGCATTCTGGGCCTTGCTGCCGGTGGTGGCGGCACTCGCCGTGGTGGTCGGCAGGCAGCTTGATCGCAATGTCTCGACAAACGCCTGCCCCGGCCCTCCCCCCTATGCGCTGATCGCAGGCGTCGTGCTGTCGGTGCTGGCCCTCTCGGCTGCGAGCCTGGCCGAGCGCTTGTCGTGGAACCTGCTGGGCATCGGCATGGGCCTTGCCATCGTCGTGCTGGTCGCCCGCCGCGACCGTGGGCCGGAACGCCGCTTGCTGCCCGCCGGTGCCTACTCGCTGGGCAATCGCCTGGGGGTGCTCTACGCGATCATGTGCCTGTTGATCGCAGCCATGACCACCGAGATCTTCGTGCCTTACTTCCTTCAGCGCATCCATGGCCTGGGCCCGCTGGCCGCGGGCTACATGACAGCGGTCATGGCCGGCGGCTGGACCCTGGCCGCCCTGCTCGGTGCCGGTTGCACGGGCGCTGCGGCCGAGCGCCTGATGCGTCTGGGGCCGGCAATCATCCTGCTGGCGTTGCCGGCGCTGGCCCTGATGACACCCCGCACGCAGTGGCTGAGCCACCTCGCCGGCTGGCTCAGCTACTGCCTGGCCCTGGCCGGGGTCGGGCTGGGCATCGGCCTGGGCTGGCCGCACCTGATGAGCCGGGTGCTGGGCGCCGCACGTGCGGGCGAAGAAACCCTGGCCTCGGCCTCGATCACCACGCTGCAGCTCTACGCCACGGCACTGGCCGCCGCCCTGGCCGGCGTAGTCAGCAACAGCGCCGGGCTGGTCGACCCCGGTGGCGTGGCAGGCGCACGGCAGGCGGCGGCCTGGTTGTTCGGCCTGTTTACCCTGGCGCCGTTGCTGGTGCTGGTGCTGGTCAGGCGCGTTCCTGGTCGGCGACCCGGGCCACCAGCAGGCGCGGACCGAAGACATTGATCAACAACCCGGCCATCACCAGCATCGCCCCCCACCCCTGCAGGGGCGTCAGCCGCTCGCCCAGCAACAGCGCCGATGAACTCAGGCCCACCACCGGCACCAGCAGCGAAAACGGCGCCACCTTGCCGGCCGGGTAGCGCGACAGCAAATGGCTCCACAGGCTGTAACCCAGCAAAGTGGCGACAAAGGCCAGGTAGGCCAGCGCCAGGATCGAACTCCAGCCGATGCCCAGCAGCGCGCTTTCGATGCGCGCCGGCCCTTCCAGCCACCAGGACAGGGCGAAGAACGGCAGTGGCGGAATCAGTCCGCCCCAGATCACCAGGGCCACCAGGTCGACCTTGCCAAAGCGCCGGGTGATGATATTGCCCAGGGCCCACATGGCCCCGGCGCACAGGGTCAGGATCAAGGCCAATAGCGGCACGCTGGCGCCATTTTCGCTACCGATCAACGCCAGGCCACCGGCGGCTACCAGCAAACCCAGCACGCTGGCGGCGCGCAGGCGTTCGCCCAGGAACAGCGCCGCGAAAAACAGGGTGAAGAACGCCTGCGACTGCAGCACCAGCGAGGCCAGGCCCGGCGGCATGCCGCTGCCCATGGCCTGGAACAGGAAGGCGAACTGGCCCAGGGATATGGTCGCCCCGTAGGCGATCAACCAGCGCCAGGGCAATTGCGGTCGCTTGATCAGGAAAACCGCCGGAAACGCCACCAGGGCAAAGCGCAACGCCCCCAGCAACATCGGCGGCAGTCCGTCCAGGCCCACCTTGATCACCACGAAATTCACGCCCCAGGCAACGATCACCACCAACGCCAACAGCAAGTCCTTTAACGGCATAGCCCCCGACCTTCCTTGTAATATTTCGCAACATCGTAGGAGTTTGAAGGGGGGATTGCATCTGTTCATTGCGACTTTGGGGGAGCTGAAAGCGACTAGGGGACCGTTCGGCGGGTGGGGCAATAACGGCATATTTTTATGCTGTAATTGATTTTGTAGACTACTTCACCTTCCGAGGGTACTGCCATGAAGACCAGACTGTTCGTTGCGCTGCTGCTGGCGGCGTTGTGTGCATTTCCTGCCCTGAGCCCTGCCGCGCAACCTGCTGCGCCTGCGGCAGAGTCCGCCGCCCTGACCACGCGCCTGGCCCTGCGCGACTTGTGGGTGGAGCATATTTTCTGGATCCGTAACTACGTCATCGCCAATCAGGCCGGCAATCGCCAGCAAGCCGATGTCGCCAGCCAGGAGGTGGTCAGCAATGCCACGGCGATCGCCAACAGCATTGCCCCGCTCTATGGCCAGCCGGCCGCCGACCAGTTGCTCAAACTGCTGGCCGGGCACTGGGGTGCGGTCAAGCAGTACAGTGATGCCAGCGTCGGCAATTCGGCCAAGGACAAGCAGGCCGCTGTGGCCGACCTGACCAGCAACGCCAAGGCCCTGGCCAAGTTCCTCGCCACGGCCAACCCCTATTTGCCGGAAGCCACCCTCAATACCCTCCTCGCCGCCCACGGCGGGCACCATATCGCCCAGATCGACGAACTGGGTAAAAAGGACTACAAGGCAGAAGCCACCACCTGGAAACACATGCGCGAACATATCCTCGCGCTGGCCGACGCCTTGACGGCGGCGCTGGTCAAACAGTTCCCGGACAAGTTCTAAGCGAGGTCCACCGATGTTCGAAGGCCTGGGACGTACCCAACAGGATCTGCTCTCTGCCCTGCTGTACCGGGCAGAGGGCATGAGCATCGAAGCGCTGGCCAGCCAGCTGGCGGTCACCCGTACTGCGGTGCGCCAGCACCTGGCGGCACTGGAGCGTGACGACCTGGTGGTGCGCGGCGGACTGCGCGCCACCGGCCGGCGCCCCGAGCAGTTGTACCAGCTCAGTGCCCGTGGCCATGAACTGTTCCCGCGCCACTATCACCTGCTGGCCAACCTGTTGATCAGCGAAGTGGCCGATGTGATCGGCCATGAAGCCCTGGTCGCCCTGCTGCGCCGCCTGGGCGAGAAAATGGCCCGCGACCTGAGCGCCACTCGCCTGGACGAATCGCAGATCGCTGCGCATATGAAGGAAGTCGGCTACGAAGCCGAGGTGTTCTTCCGCTCAGGCGATACGGAACAGATCGTCGCCCACAACTGCGTGTTCCATCAGCTGGCCGAGGCTCACCCTGAAGTCTGTGAGCTCGACCTGGCGCTGATCGGCAGCCTGGGTGGGGGGAAGGTGCAGCACCTGGAATGCATGCTGCGCGGGGGGCAGGTGTGTCGCTTTCAATTGGTGCGCGACGCCTCATAGCTTGGCGATCGAGACCTCGGTGGATTTGACGAAGGCAATCACCTCGCTGCCGATGCGCAGTTCCAGCTCATGCACCGAACGGGTGGTGATCACCGAGGTGACGATACCGGCGGAAGTCTGCACATCGATTTCCGACACCACCGGCCCTTCGATGATCTCCTTGACCGTGCCCTTGAACTGATTGCGTACGTTGATCGCCTTGATGGTCATGCTCTGCTTCCTCGTCCTGGGTGCACTGCCACGCAGTGCTTGAGGTGCAGAGTGCCTCGCGCCGTATAAAATTAAAAAGAATAAATAATTACTTAATTATAACCAAAACGCATGTAACACCTACGACTTTGGTCGAAAGGACATCAGGGTTGCATCCCCCGAACGCCAAGGATTACGGGCCTGAACGCTTCAGTGATAGACCCGCTCGATAGCGCCATCGACCCTCTTGATTAGTCCTACTTTCCGTACGGAAATACACTACCGTTCATCCGCGTCATCCGAGTCCTGCGCCAGACAGGGCCTTGCACCAATCGTGATCACCCTCAGCCAACTGCGCTTGCGACGCCTTGTTGCCGGGCATGCCTATGCCCGCTGCTGTGTGCAGCCGCCAGAATAAGGAGATACCCATGGGACTCGGCAGACGCCAGTTCTTCAAGCTCTGCACCGCCGGTGTCGCCACGGCCACCTGTGCGACCCTGGGCTTCGCGCCGGGCATGGCCCAGGCCACCCAGTCGCGCCAGTACAAGCTGCTGCGCGCCAAGGAAACCCGCAACAACTGCACCTACTGCTCGGTGGGCTGCGGGATCCTCATGTACAGCCTGGGTGACGGTGCCAAGAACGCCAAGGCACGCATCTTCCATATCGAAGGCGACCCGGACCACCCGGTCAGCCGCGGCTCGCTGTGCCCCAAGGGCGCGGGCCTGGTCGACTACGTGCACAGTGAACAGCGCCTGCTGTACCCCGAGTACCGCGCGCCGGGCTCGGACACGTGGCAGCGCATCAGCTGGGAACACGCCATCGAGCGCATCGCCCGGTTGATGAAGGATGACCGCGACGCCAACTTCATCGAGAAAAACGCCAAGGGCACCACCGTCAACCGCTGGCTGACCACCGGCATGCTCTGCTCCTCGGCGGCCAGCAGCGAAACCGGCTCGCTCGACCAGCGCTTCACCCGCGCCCTGGGGATCCTTGGCACCGACAGCCAGGCGCGGGTCTGCCACGCGCCGACCGTGTCGGCCCTGGCGCCGACCTTCGGCCGTGGCGCCATGACCAACAACTGGGTCGACATCAAGAACGCCAACGTGGTGCTGATCATGGGCGGCAACCCGGCCGAGGCGCACCCGGTGGGCTTCAAATGGGTGATCGAGGCGAAGATCCGCAACGGCGCCAAGGTCATCGTCGTCGACCCGCGCTTCAACCGCAGCGCCGCAGTGGCCGACATCTACTCGCCGATCCGCGCCGGCTCCGACGTGACCTTCCTGATGGGCGTGGTCAACTACCTGATCAGCCATGACAAGGTCCAGCACGAGTACGTGCGCCACTACACCAACGCCAGCCTGATCGTGCGCGAGGACTACCACTTCGACGACGGCCTGTTCAGCGGCTATGACGCCAGCAAGCGCAGCTACGACCGCAGCTCCTGGACCTACGAGCTCGACGAAAAGGGCTACGCCAGGCGCGACCTGACCCTGCAGCACCCGCGCTGCGTGTGGAACCTGCTCAAGGCCCACGTCAGCCGCTACACCCCGGAAATGGTCACCCGCGTCTGCGGTACACCCAAGGACGACTTCCTGCAGATCTGCGCCATCCTCGCCTCCACCAGCGTCCCGGACAAGACCGCCACCTTCCTCTACGCGCTGGGCTGGACCCACCACACCAACGGCGCGCAGATGATCCGTGGCTCGGGCATGATCCAGCTGCTGTTGGGCAACATCGGCATGGCCGGTGGCGGGGTCAACGCCCTGCGTGGCCACTCCAACATCCAGGGCTACACCGACCTGGGCCTGCTGTCGCTGCGCCTGCCCGGCTACATGAACCTGCCGTCCGACGAGCAGAAGGACCTGGCCACCTACCTCAAGCAGACCACCCCGACTGCGCTGCTCGAAGACCAGGTCAACTACTACAAGCACACGCCGAAGTTCTTCGTCAGCCTGATGAAGAGTCTCTGGGGCGACAAGGCCACCCGCGACAACGACTGGGGCTTCGACTGGCTGCCCAAGTGGGATGACAGCTACGACGTGCTCAACTACAGCAACCGCATGTACGAAGGCAAGGTCAACGGCTACATCGCCCAGGGCTTCAACCCGATCGCGGCCTTCCCCGACAAGAACAAGGCCCAGGCGGCATTGGCCAAGCTCAAGTTCCTGGTGATCATCGACCCGTTGGCCACCGAGACCTCCAGCTTCTGGCAGAACCACGGCGAGGAACACGACGTCGACAGCGCCTCGATCCAGACCGAAGTGTTCCGCCTGCCCTCTTCCTGCTTTGCCGAGGAAGACGGCTCGATCGTCAACTCCGGGCGCTGGCTGCAGTGGCACTGGGCCGGCGCCGCGCCGCCCGGCGAGGCCTGGCACGATGGCAAGATCCTCGGCCATCTGTTCATGAAACTGCGCGAGCTGTACCAGGCCGAAGGCGGCGCCAACCCGGCGCCGATCCTCAACATGGCCTGGGACTACGCCGACCCCTTCGACCCCAAGCCCGAAGAAGTGGCCAAGGAGTCCAACGGCCGCGCCCTGGCCGACCTGCACGACGAGCAAGGCCAGCTGATCCTGCGCAAGGGCCAGTTGCTGAGCGATTTCTCGCAGTTGCGCGACGACGGCAGTACCCAGTGCTTCAACTGGATCTTCGCCGGCTCCTGGACCGAACAGGGCAACCAGATGGCCCGCCGCGACAACGCCGACAGCGGCCTGGGCTGCACCCCGGGCTGGGCCTGGGCCTGGCCGCAGAACCGGCGCATCCTCTACAACCGCGCCTCCGCCGACCCCCAGGGCCAGCCCTGGGACCCGAAGCGCAAGCTGATCGGCTGGGACGGCACGCGCTGGAGCGGGGTCGACGTGCCCGACTTCGCCGTCAACGCCGCACCGGGCGGCAAGGTCAACCCGTTCATCATGCTGCCTGAAGGCCTGGGCCGGCTGTTCTCGGTGGGGGCCCTGAACGATGGCCCGTTCCCCGAGCACTACGAACCGACCGAAAGCCCGCTGGCGCACAACCCGCTACACCCGAAGGTGACCTACAGCCCCACCGCGCGCCTGTACGAAAACGACCGCCAGCGCATGGGCAGCCGCGAAGACTTCCCCTATGTGGCGACCACCTATTCGATCACCGAACTGTTCCGCCACTGGACCAAGCATGCGCGCCTGAACGCCATTATCCAGCCCGAGCAATTCATCGAGATCGGCGAAAAGCTGGCGGCCGACAAGGGCATCGTCCAGGGCGACACGGTCAAGGTCAGCACCCAGCGCGGCTATATCAAGGCCAAGGCCGTGGTCACCAAGCGCATCCGCCGCCTCAGCGTCGATGGCCAGGCCGTCGACACCATCGGCATCCCCTGCCACTGGGGCTACGAAGGTGCCACCCGCAAGGGTTTCCTGGCCAACACCCTGACCCCGGGCGTGGGCGACTCCAATACCCAGACGCCGGAATACAAGGCGTTTCTCGTCAACATTGAAAAGGTCTGAGGGGCGAAACCATGTCCATGCAATCCCAAGACATCGTCCGCCGCTCGGCCACCAGCGTGCTGACCCCGACGCCCCAGGCGCGCGATCATCAGGCCGAAGTGGCCAAGCTGATCGACGTCAGCATCTGCATCGGCTGCAAGGCCTGCCAGGTGGCGTGCAACGAGTGGAACGACCTGCGTGACGAGGTCGGCCACAACGTCGGCGTCTACGACAACCCGGCCGACCTCTCGGCCGACACCTGGACGCTGATGCGCTTCGATGAAGTCGAGGACGAAAGCGGCAAGCTCGAATGGCTGATCCGCAAGGACGGCTGCATGCACTGCGCCGACCCCGGCTGCCTGAAAGCCTGCCCGCAACCGGGGGCGATCATCCAGTACGCCAACGGCATCGTCGACTTCCAGTCCGAGCACTGCATCGGCTGCGGCTACTGCATCGCCGGCTGCCCGTTCGATGTGCCGCGCATCAGCCAGAAGGACAACAAGGCCTACAAATGCACTCTGTGCGTGGACCGCGTATCGGTGGGCCAGGAACCGGCCTGCGTCAAGACCTGCCCCACCGGCGCGATCAACTTCGGCAGCAAGCAAGACATGCTGCACCAGGCCAGTGAGCGGGTCAGCGAACTGCAGGGCCGGGGCTTTGCCGGTGCCGGTATCTACGACCCGCAAGGCGTGGGCGGCACCCACGTGGTCTATGTACTGCAGCATGCCGACAAACCGCAGCTGTACCACAAGCTGCCCACCGACCCACGCATCAGCAGCGCCATCCATGGCTGGAAAGGCTGGCTCAAGCCGGTGGCCGCGGCGGCCTTCTTCGCCACCCTGGCCGGCACGCTGTTCCACTACATCGGCGTGGGCCCCAACGAAGTCGACGAACAGGACGAGAAACGCGACGAGGAGACCCACGCATGAACACCGACAAACTGATCCTGCGCACCCGCTTCATCGACCGCGCCTGCCACTGGTTCATGGTGATCTGCTTCTTCGCCGTGGCCCTGTCGGGGCTGTCGTGGTTCTTTCCGTCGTTCAATGGCCTCAACGCAGTGTTCGGCACCCCGCAGCTGGCGCGCATCCTTCACCCCTTCATCGGCGTCGTGGTGTTCGTGCTGCTGATGTTTCTGTTCGTGCGCTTCGTGCGCTACAACCTGCCAGAGCGCGAGGACGTGAAGTGGTTCAAGAACGTCAAGCAAGTGCTGGCCGGCAAGCATGACCCGGCGCTCGACATCGGCAAGTACAACGCCGGGCAGAAGGTACTGTTCTGGGGCATCATGGGCCTGATCACGCTGTTGCTGATCAGCGGCGTAGTGATCTGGCGGCCCTGGTTCGCCCCGCTGTTCTCCATCCCCACGATCCGCATCGGCCTGCTGCTGCACGCCGTCGCCGGCATTGCCCTGATCCTGCTGATCATCGGCCATGCCTACCTGGCGTTCTGGGTCAAAGGCTCGATTCGCGGCATGCTCACCGGCTACGTCAGCCGTGCCTGGGCCAAGACCCACCATGATCGCTGGTACCGGCAGATCAGCAAGCAGGACAAGCCCGGGAGCCAGCCATGAGTATCCAGATGACCCCGGTACAGACGCCCACCGGTGGAGTCAACGAGATCGTGCCGGTGCTGCTGCCCGCGCTCAAGGAGCGCTACGCCAAGCGTGCCGCGCGCTTGATGCAACTGGCCCAGGGGCACGCCATGGGCGACTACCTGGACTTTTGTGCACGTATCGCCCAGGCGCAGCAACAGCTGCTGGAACAAATGCCAGTACCCGCGGCACAGGTGGCCGGCTTGAGTGAGCGCCTTGGCAGCGGGCAAGCACCGCTGGCGAGCAGCGACTACCCGCGTGACCCTTACTGGCAGCAGCTGCTGCAGGCGCTGATCGAGCGGCTCTACCCCGAGGCCAATGCGACGGTGCGCACGACCCTGGACACCTTGCGCCGCTACACATCGACAGAACTGGAAGTGCTGGCCAGTGCCTTGCTGGCAGGTGAGCATGAGCAGGTCGACAGTGGCCAGGCGCTGTTCCTCTGGGCGGCCTTGTCGCTGTATTTCACCCAACTGGCCAGTGCCTTGCCGGCCAGCGCCAGGGCTCATCTTGGCGAGCAGCGCCAGCACTGCCCGGTGTGCACCAGCGCGCCGCTGGCCAGCGTGGTCATGACCGGCGCCCAGGCGGGCCTGCGCTACCTGCAGTGCGGTCTGTGTGAGTGCCGCTGGCATATGGTCCGGCTCAAGTGCAGCAACTGCGAAGCCACCGGCGCCCTGGACTATTGGTCGCTGGACCGGCAGGACGCGGCGATCAAGGCTGAGAGCTGCAATGGGTGTCACAGCTACCTGAAGGTGTTCTACCCGGAACGGGACCCTGACCAGGACGTGCTGGCCGATGACCTGGCCAGCCTGGCGCTGGATGCCGAGGTGGAACGCGAGGGGTATGGGCGTAGCGGGGTCAGCCCGTATCTGTTTCCGGGCTGAGTGCCCGGATCGCAGGCTTCGCCAGCTCCCACAGTGCCTTTGTGGGAGCTGGCGAAGCCTGCGATGGGCTGCACAGCAGCCCCACCTAACATCAATATGTCTTAGTACCTTTTGTACTCAGACCTTGCAGCTGAAAGCATAAGTCCTGACGAGGCACCGCCCTCATCGCGATTCATCAGATCCGACTCTTCACGCTTTGCTCTTTTCACCAGCGGCAGCCAGTCAGGCAATTGCCCGACATTACCGACAGGTTTGAACTGAGCGTGATCGAAGGCATATAAACCGGTCTCATCAAAAGCAAACTTTACATTCAAATCATTGCGTTGCGCGGTTGATCTAATGTCATTGCCGAGGTTGTCCAGCAGCAATGGATCGGCGTCTGCATTCTGCCAGTAGCCGAGTACCATATGTGCCTGCTGTGTCGACGTCTGGGTTGCATAAACAACACGCAGGGTCCGCTCAGGAACACCCAACAAGCGCAAGGTGAAGTACTTCGCCAGGGCAAAGTCCTCGCAATCGCCCCGGCCCTTTTCCAGGGTTTCCAGGGGTGATGCCCAGTAGTCGGCCTGCTGCCATACATCGATATCTTCGCCGTAGCGAATCGTACGGTTGAAAAACTCGTTCACCCGTTGAAGCTTTTCACGATCGGAAAGCTCGGCCGAATCGCTGATCAAGGCACGCCAGTCGCTGACACGCTGGACGCCTTCCGGACTTGGCTGCATTTCATCGACTGAAAGTGGCTTGGCGATGGCGCTCCCCCACAACATCCCCCAACCGAGCAATAGAACGGAAAGTTGTTTCAATTGTCGCCCAAACTTTTTGGAATTAAGGATATTCAGTTTTATCAAGCAGTACCTCACTTAATAATAAATGGTTCCTACAGGGAGACGCCTAAGACGGGTCGCACCTTAAGGCATGGCATACCAACAATCAAGGTGCGTCCGTCGGACATTTTCGAGGTACCCCATCAGTCCGATGAGCTGTAACAAAACCGAACTGCTCTGCGTCTATTAAAGGCACACCTCAAGTCCCGCACCTCCTGAGGAAACCACCATGAAACTGACAATAAAAATGTCAGTCGTGGTTGCAGCTGCGGCAGCAATGATGGCCACGGCTGCCACTGCGGCGACCCAGACTGAAGACGCGAGCAGTCTGCGACTACATACTCAATCGGCTCAAATGTTACTGGCCGAGGACGGCAGTAACCGCGTCCTCGATTATCATCAGCAAAATGCCATGGCAAGGAGTCAACTCAACCAGGAATCCGGCGAACGCTATGTACAAATGATCAAGGAACAGCCCACTGCCTCCGGCGTCGACTCGATGCAGGAAGCGCTTCCACCTACCGAGAAATCAGCCCCTCGGCTGACCGATCCGATCACCAGAGACAGAGAAGAATACCGCAGCGCCCATTGACCCCTGGCACGGACCCGAGCGCATGAAAATCCCCTATCGCACAGGGACGTGCCCTAGGATCCTCTGCACAATCGCCTGGCTATCCACCCCGCGGTCCTGGACCAGCAGCGCCTGCAGAACACGGGATGTCAGTTCCAGTTGATCGATGTAGCGACTGCAATGCATACATTGTCGCAGATGAATAAACACCCAGTTCCTGTCGCCCAGGCTCAATGTTCCGTCAATGAATTCGGAAGCCAACTCTGAAATATCGCGACAATTCAGCATTTCCCGTCCTCTTGAAAATGACTGAGCATCAATTGCATACGTTGCCGTGCGCGGTGCAGCAACACACGAACATATCCCTCGGTCAACCCCAGGGCATCTGCGATTTCCTTGTATTCAAGCCCGGCAAGTTCACGCATGATGACCACACTTCGCTGGGCACTGGGCAGTTCATAGAGGTGCTTACGTATACAGGCTTGAAGTTCAACCTCGGCCAGTAGCTCCTCCGGGCTTTCATGGTGCCACTGCTTGGGCGGCGCGGCCCAGGCGCCCTCGTGGTCGAAGCTGGAAAGAATCGGTGAGTGGTGATCGATATCCCAGCCTTCCAACGACATCTCCCGTCCTTGCTTGCGTCTTATCGAGAGGGCTTCATTGATGGCAATTCTCGCCAACCATGTGCGAAACTTTGAACGCCCTTCGAATGTTCCAACACCGGCGACAGCTTTTAACCAGGTTTCCTGGGCAACATCATTTGCAGCATCCGGCCCCACCAGGGGAATTGCAATAGTGATAAGAAAGGCGTGATGAACTTTTATCAAACTTTCCAATGCCTGGGCATCACCCTCGCGTAGCCGCTCGATCAATTCCTGCTCATTGTCCATGACCTGGTCTCCCGACCTGCTCCGGCAACAAGTACCCATACGGCTTCAGGCACCTCTGGAATTCAACCCACTAGCACTTTGACACCTCAGCGGATGAACGCTTAACTACCATCTGGCCACACTGGAACCTCGGACGAACCAAAGGCCACGACAAGGTTACTACCAAAGAAACAAAAAACAGACAACCTTCAGCCGGGACAAATACTTATAACTTAACAACCCTGTCCATCACGCTGTAATACCGAATTTACATTCGCCTGCCACCAGGGGGAGGCGGATCGTGCCAATTTAACACGCCATAATTGGATCCTAGAACACCTCCCCCGTTACGCAAGGACCGTTCATTTACTTGAATTTTCCGCCAAACGATTATCGTTACATATACAATTCGCCCACCCCTCTTAGTACCCATAACAACAAACAGAGCCAATACAAAGCCCTGGCACTTAAACTTATTAACTCACATTAGTTTCCTGGATGCTGACAATCACCAGAGCCCGATCAGCCCTCCGGCAGTACGCTATTCTGATCAGCGAGCAGGATGCCGAACCCATGCTCATGACCTTCGTGGAGTTTGTGTTGTACGGCCTGCTGGCCAACCTGTTCCGCCGCGCGGTGATCGACTCGCCGCAGGTACAGCACTGGTTGCGCCGCAGTTTTGCGGCAACTTTCGCCGGCCTGGGCCTGAACCTGGCGTTCGCCCAGCGCTGAGGAGCGCGTGCGATGAATGGTTGTGAGGTTCTGATCGTTGGCGCCGGCCCCACCGGGCTGGTGCTGGCCTTGTGGCTGAGCAAACTGGGCGTCAGGGTACGCATCATCGACCGCACCGCCGGCCCTGGCACCACCTCCCGGGCCCTGGCGGTGCAGGCCCGGACCCTGGAGCTGTATCGCCAGCTCGACCTGACCGCGGCGGTCATCGAGCGCGGCCACCAGGTGCCGGCCGCCAACCTCTGGGTCAAGGGAGAAGCGGCGGCGCGCCTGCCCTTCAGCGCCATCGGTGCCGACCTTACACCCTTCCCCTTCCTGCACATCTACCCCCAGGATGAACACGAGCAATTGCTGATCGATCGCCTGCAAACCTTCGGCATCGAGGTGGAACGGCAGACCGAACTGCTGGGTTTCAACCAGGACGAACAGGGCATCAGTGCCCAGTTGCGCCATGCCGGCGGCCTGGAGGAGCGCTGCGATGCCGCTTACATCGCCGGCTGCGATGGCGCCCGCTCGACGGTGCGCAAGGCGCTGGACATCGGTTTTCCCGGCGGCACCTACCAGCAGGTGTTCTATGTCGCCGATGTCCAGGCCTCGGGGCCGGCGCTCAACGGCGAACTGCACGTGGACCTGGACGAGGCCGACTTCCTGGCGGTCTTCCCCCTGGCCGGCAGTGGCCGGGCACGGCTGATCGGCACGGTGCGCGACGAACGTGCCGAACACCCCGACCAGTTGCATTTCGAGGATGTCAGCCAGCGCGCCATGAGCCACCTCAAGGTGCAGGTGGAGCAGGTCAACTGGTTTTCCACCTACCGCGTGCATCACCGGGTTGCCGAGCAGTTCGGCCGCCAGCGCGCCTTCCTCCTCGGCGATGCTGCCCATGTGCACAGCCCGGCCGGCGGCCAGGGCATGAACACCGGCATCGGCGATGCCATCAACCTGGCCTGGAAACTCGCCAGCGTGCTGCGCGGCCAGGCCCGCGACAGCCTGCTGGACACCTATGGCATCGAACGCAGTGCCTTTGCCCGCCGCCTGGTGGCGACCACCGACCAGGTGTTCAACTTCATCACCGCCGACGGGCGCCTGGCCACCTTGCTGCGCACCCGACTGGCGCCGCTACTGATCCCGCGGGTGGCGGCATTCCGTTCAGCCCGCGAGTTTCTCTTTCGCACCGTTTCGCAGATCACTCTCAACTACCGCGATATGCCCTTGAGTGTCGGCACTGCGGGTCAGGTGCAGGGCGGCGATCGCCTGCCCTGGGTGGCCGAGGGGGGACGCGACAACTTCAGTGGCCTGAACCGGATGTGCTGGCAGGTACAGGTCTACGGCGCGGTCAGTGCCGACCTGGTGAAGTGGTGCGGCGAGCGCGGCATCCCCGTGGACGTCTTCACCTGGAGCGACGCCCACGAGGCGTCCGGGCTGATGCGCGATGCGGTGTACCTGCTGCGCCCGGACAGCTACATCGCCCTGGCCTGGAGCAATGCCGGGGCGCAGGTGTTGCAACACTACTTCGACGAACGCGAACTCACCCCGTAGGCACGCTTTGCCCCGCAATTGTGGGAGCGGGCTTGCCCCGCGATTGCAATCTGACAGTCACACCGCATCGCGGGACAAGCCCGCTCCCACACGGTAGGTGGTCACCGCGCACAACAGCAGCCCCACCAGCGCCAGCGTCCCGCCGACCAGGCCGATATCCTCCAGCCCCACATGGGTACTCACCAGGCTGCCGATCAACGCCCCGGCGCCGATGCCGATGTTGTAGATCCCGGAAAACATCGCCATGGCCACATCGGTAGCATCCGAAGCCAGGATCAGCACCCTGGACTGCAGGGCCAGGCTGAAGCACATGATGGCAATGCCCCAGAACACACTCAGGGTACCCAGCAGGCGGAAATCACCCGACAACGGCAGCAACAGCAGCAGACATGCCGCCAGCATCGCAATGGCCGCCAGCAGGAAACCACTGGGGAAGCGCTCGCTGTAGCGGCTGAACAGCACCGAACCGAACACCCCGGCGCCACCGAACAGCAACAGCAACAAGGTGGTGCGCTCGCCGCCGACCTGCGCGACGTTCAGGGCAAAAGGCTCGATGTAGCTGTAGGCGGTGAACTGCGCGGCGATCACCAGGGCCACCAGCACATACACGACCACCAGCGCCGGGCGCTTGAACAGCACCGGTACGCTACGCAACGAGCCGGAGTTCTGGCTGGGCAGCAACGGCAGCGACTTGACCAGGCAGATCAGGGTCGCCAGGGCTACCCCGGCTATCGCCAGGAAGGTCGTGCGCCAACCCAGTGCCTCCCCCACCACCCGGCCCAGGGGAATGCCCATGACCATGGCCAGGGTAGTGCCGGTGGCCAGCAACCCCAACGCCTTGGCCTGCTGCCCCGGTGGCGCCACCCGCACTGCCAGCGACGCGGTAATGGCCCAGAACACCGCATGGGCCAGGGCGATGCCGATACGGCTGAGCAACAGCATGCCGAAGCTCTGGGCCACGCCCGACAGCAAGTGGCTGAGGATGAACAGCACGAAGACGATGATCAGCAACCGGCGTCGCTCGATGTTGCGGGTCAGCAGCATCATCGGCAGCGAGGCCAGGGCCACCACCCAGGCATAGATGGTCAACATCAGTCCGACCTGGGCGGTGGACATCTGAAAACTTGCGCCGATGTCACTGAGCAGCGCCACCGGCACGAACTCGGTGGTGTTGAAGATAAAGGCCGCCAGGGCCAGGGCGATCACACTGAGCCAGCTGCCGGCTCGCGCTTGCACGGGGGTATTCATGGGTAGCGTGTTGCTCCGGATCGATTGCAGTCGCCGGGCGCAATCGGGCGCCCAGCCTGAAGCACCCATGCCCGTAAGGCCTGGGTGGAAGCGTGTACGCTGAGGAATTGGTTATAAGTATGCGGGGTAGCGCTTGCGCCAAGGATAGTACGTCAGGGCCGGGGCTGTCACAACCGCACCACGGCCCGGCAGTTTTGCCGGGCACTGCTACACTGAAGGCGCTGAATGGAGGAACCTGCCATGTCCGACAAAGAAATCACCACGCTGCTGACCCTGATCGACCACCGGCAAACCACGCTGGCCAGCGCCTGCAAGGAGATTGCCGACTGGATCGACCGCCAGGGTGACCTGCCAGCCGCCGGCAAGATCCGCGCCAGCCTCAAGGCCGTGGAAGCCGACGAAGCACTGGTCAAGAAGACCCTGACCTCGCTCAGGATCGACCGCCCGCTGCCGCGTTTTCGCTGATCGCAGGCGCGAGGCAAAGGTGCCCTTGCCAGGATCCCGGGTGCGAACCAGCCAGCCACAGCCGCTGGTGATCGAATGCCCGCAGGATCCGGCGCGCCCATGAACATCCTCTACGATGAACGCCTCGACGGCCCCTTGCCGGCCGTCGACAAGCAGGCCCTGCTGCAGGCACTGCGCACGCAACTGCCGGACCTGGACATCCTCGTCAGCGAAGAAGACCTCAAGCCCTACGAATGCGACGGCCTGTCGGCCTACCGCAGCACGCCCCTGCTGGTGGTGCTGCCCCGGCGTATCGAGCAGGTCCAGGCCATCCTCGCCCTCTGCCATCAGCGCCAGGTGCCGGTGGTGACCCGCGGTGCCGGCACCGGCCTTTCCGGCGGCGCCCTGCCCCTGGCCCAGGGCGTGTTGCTGGTGATGGCGCGCTTCAACCGGATTCTTCAGATCGACCCGGTCGCGCGCACCGCCCGGGTGCAACCGGGAGTGCGCAACCTGGCGATCTCCCAGGCCGCGGCGCCTTATGGCCTGTACTACGCCCCCGACCCGTCTTCGCAGATCGCCTGTTCCATCGGCGGCAATGTCGCGGAAAACGCCGGAGGCGTGCACTGCCTCAAATACGGCCTGACCGTGCACAACCTGCTGAAGGTCGAGATCCTCACCGTCGACGGCCAGTGCCTGACCCTGGGCGCCGACAGCCTCGACGCCCCGGGCTTCGACCTGCTGGCGCTGTTCACCGGATCCGAAGGTCTGCTCGGGGTGATCACCGAAGTCACGGTCAGGTTGCTGCCACGCCCGCAGGTGGCCAAGGTGCTGCTGGCCAGTTTCGATGCGGTGGAACAGGCCGGCGCTGCCGTGGCCGCGATCATCAGGGCCGGGATCATCCCCGCCGGCCTGGAAATGATGGACAACCTGGCCATCCGCGCCGCCGAAGACTTCATCCACGCCGGCTACCCGGTCGACGCCCAGGCCATCCTGCTGTGCGAACTCGATGGTGTCGAGGCCGATGTCCACGACGACTGCGAGCGGGTCCGCACCTTGCTGCATCAGGCCGGCGCCCGCGAAGTGCGCCAGGCCCGGGACGAAGCCGAACGGGTCAGGTTCTGGGCCGGTCGCAAGAATGCCTTTCCCGCCGTCGGACGCATCTCGGCCGACTACTACTGCATGGACGGCACCATTCCCCGCCGTGAACTGCCCCATGTACTGAGCGCCATCGCCCAGCTGTCGGAGAAATACCAGTTGCGGGTCGCCAACGTCTTCCATGCCGGCGACGGCAACATGCACCCGCTGATCCTCTTCGATGCCAACCAGCCCGGCGAGCTGGAACGCGCCGAGGCCTTCGGCGGCGAGATCCTCGAACTGTGCGTGAAGGTCGGCGGCAGCATCACCGGCGAGCACGGGGTCGGGCGGGAGAAGATCAACCAGATGTGCGCCCAGTTCAATCCGGACGAACTGACCCTGTTCCATGCGGTCAAGGCCGCCTTCGATCCACGAGGCCTGCTCAACCCCGGCAAGAACATCCCGACCCTGCACCGCTGCGCCGAGTTCGGGGCCATGCATGTGCACGCAGGCCAGTTGCCCTTTCCCGACCTTGAGCGTTTCTGATGACGACCGCCGACCAGGACGCCAGCGCCGACCTGCTGGACCAGGTCGACCAGGCGCGCGCCCGGAGCACCGCGCTGCAGATTCGCGGCGGCGCCAGCAAGGCCTGGCTGGGGCGCCCACAACAAGGGGAAGTCCTCGACACCCGCCGCCACTGCGGCATCGTCAACCATGATCCTTCAGAACTGCTAATCACCGCCCGCGCCGGCACACCCTTGCGTGACATCGTCGCTGCCCTGGACGCCGCCGGGCAAATGCTGCCCTGCGAACCACCCCACTGTGATGACGGCGCCACCCTCGGTGGCATGGTCGCGGCGGGCCTGTCCGGACCGCGACGGCCCTGGGTCGGCTCGGTGCGCGACTTCGTCCTCGGCACCCGGGTGATCACAGGCCTTGGCAAGCACCTGCGCTTTGGCGGCGAGGTGATGAAAAACGTCGCCGGCTACGACCTGTCGCGGCTGATGGCCGGTAGCTTCGGCTGCCTCGGGCTGATCAGCGAGGTGTCGCTCAAGGTACTGCCCAAGCCCCGCTGCCAGGCCCATGTCGCCCTGGCGCTGGACGCCCGCCAGGCCTTGCAGCAACTGGCGCAATGGCGCCAGCAGGCGCTGCCCATCAGCGCCGCCTGCCACGACGGTGAAATATTGCGCCTGCGTCTTGAGGGCGGTGAAGGTTCGGTACTGGCCTTTCGCGAGCGCCTGGGCGGCGAGGATTTCGCCGCCCACTGGTGGCACGACCTGAACCATCGACGCCTGGCGTTTTTCCACGACCCGCGCCCGCTCTGGCGCCTGTCCCTGCCCGACAACAGCCCCCTGCTCGACCTGCCCGGCGCGCAACTGCTGGACTGGGCCGGCGCCCAGCGCTGGCTCAAGTCCGACGCCAGCGCCGAGCAGGTCCGCGCCAGCGTCAGCCGCCTGGGCGGGCATGTGACCTGCTACAGCCCGGGCTGCACCGACAGCCCCTTCCAGCCGCTGCCACCGTTGCTGCTGCGCTATCACCAGCAACTCAAGCAACGCCTCGACCCGCAAGGGATCTTCAACCCCGGCCGGATGTACGCGGAGCTCTGAGCCATGCAAACCCGCTTGAGCGATGCCGCCAGACGCCTGCCCCGCGCCGAGGAAGCCGAAAGCATCCTGCGCACCTGCGTGCACTGCGGGTTCTGCAACGCCACCTGCCCGACCTACCAGTTGCTCGGCGACGAACTGGACGGCCCGCGCGGACGCATCTACCTGATCAAGCAAGTGCTCGAAGGCCATACCCCCACGGCCAGCACCCAGCTGCACCTGGACCGCTGCCTGTCCTGTCGCAACTGCGAAACCACCTGCCCGTCCGGCGTCGACTACCACAACCTGCTGGACATCGGCCGCGCCGTGGTCGACCAGGCCGTGCCCCGCCCGCCCCTGCAACGGGCCCTGCGCAGCGGCCTGCGCCAGCTGGCGGCGCGGCCTGCGACCTTCAGCCGCCTGGTGTGGCTCGGGCGCAGGGTCGAGCCGCTGTTGCCCGCCCCGCTCAAGGCCGAACTGCCCCACTCGCCCAGGGTCGCCCAGCGGCGCCCACCGCTGCGCCACGCGCGGCGGGTGCTGATGCTCGAAGGCTGCGTGCAACCGGGGCTGTCGCCCAACACCAATGCCGCGGCCGCCCGCGTGCTCGATCGCCTGGGCATCAGTGTGACCGCGGCTACCGAAGCCGGTTGCTGCGGCGCCGTCGACTATCACCTCGACGCCCAGCAGGCCGGGCTGCAGCGTGCCCGCCACAATATCGACGCCTGGTGGCCGGCCATCGAGGCCGGGGCCGAAGCCATCGTCATCACCGCCAGCGGCTGCGGGGCCTTCATCCAGGACTACGGCAAACTGTTGCAGGACGATCCGCTCTACGGCCCCAGGGCCCGGCGTGTCAGCGAACTGGCCAGGGACCTGGTGCAGGTGATCGCCGCCGCGCCGCTGGAACAGCTGGGTTGGCGCAGCGACCAGTTGCTGGCCGTGCATTGCCCCTGCACCCTGCAACACGCCCTCAAGCTTGGCGGCGCCGTCGAGTCGGTGCTCAGGCGCCTGGGCTTCGCCCTCACTGCCGTGCCCGACGGCCACCTGTGCTGCGGCTCGGCCGGCACTTACTCACTGACCCAACCGGTGCTGGCCCGGCAGCTGCGCGACAACCGTCTCGATGCCCTGGAAAGCGGCCATCCGGACCTGATCGCCACCGCCAACATCGGCTGCCAGGTCCACCTCGATGGCGCCGGGCGAACGCCGGTCAAGCACTGGATCGAAGTGGTCGACGACGCATTCGCGCACTTGCCAACCCTGGCATAAGCTCAATCTGGATTCACAGGTGCACGGCTGCACCTTCCACCCAACGAGGACTTCCCATGCGTAACCTTCTGCTTGTCGCACTGCTGGTCGCCAGCCCCCTGGCACTGGCCAAGACCGAATGCACCACGGCCGACAAGGCCCAGTGGCAAAATTCGGACACCTTCCAGCAAGACCTGAAAAAACAGGGCTACGAGATCAAGAAGTTCAAGATCACCGATGGCAACTGCTACGAGATCTATGGCTGGGACAAGGACAAACGCAAGGTCGAGATCTACTTCGACCCGGTCACCGGCAAGAAGGTGAAAGAAGAAGTGGAAGACAAAGGCGGAGCCTACTGAGTTGAGCGGCGACACCCTGCGCCTCTGGGACCCGTTGGTGCGGTTTTGCCACTGGTCGCTGGTGGTGGCCTTTGTCGGCGGTTATTTCCTCACCGAGGAAGGTGAAGGTTGGCACCGCTGGCTGGGCTACTACGCGGTGGCCATTGTCCTGGTTCGCGTGCTCTGGGGCTTTGTCGGCACGCCGGCGGCGCGCTGGGCGGACTTCTGGCCGACGCCTGCGCGGCTCAAACAGCATGCGCAGGCGCTGGTCAAGGGCGAGAGCCACCACCGCCTTGGCCATTCGCCCATCGGTGCGCTGGTGATGGTGCTGATGCTGCTGTTGATGGTCGGCCTGGGCGTGACCGGGTTTCTGCTGGAGGAAGTGGACTACTTCTGGGGCGAAGACCTGCCGCGGGATATCCACGAATACATGGCCAATACCTTGCTGGCCCTGGTGTGCGTGCATATCGTCGCAGCGCTCATCGAAAGCCTGCGCCTGAAGGAGAACCTGCCCCTGTCGATGATCACCGGCAGGCGACGCAAACGCTGACTAGCCACAATCAACTGCCTGTAGGAGCGGGCTTGCCCCGCGATACGATGTCACTGACCGTACGCAATCGCGGGACAAGCCGAGTCGTCGCGCCGCCGCTCCTACATGACCTCAGAAGCGGAAGTTGGTGCTCAGCTCCAGGGTCCGTGGCGCGCCCGGGGTGATCAGGTCGACCGAACCGTGGGCCGAGGCGTAGTAGTCGCGGTCGAAGACGTTACGCAGGCGCAACGCCGCATCCCACTTCGGCTGGTTGTACAGCAGCGCCGCATCCACGGTGGTGTAGGACGGCATCACCACCACGTTGTCCAGCGCGGTGTAGCGCTCGTCCACGTAGTTGGCGCCCATGCCCACCCGCCAGGTTTCGCTCAGCGAACGCACCAGCCACAGGTTGGCGCTGGTGCGCGGGGTCAGGGTCGGCGTCTGGCCTTCGTTCGCGACACCGTTGGTGAAGCTGTTGGACTTGGTGATTTCCGCATCCAGGAAGGCGAAGCCGCCGTACACCTGCCATTTGTCCGTCAGCTGGCCACTGACCGTCGCCTCGAAGCCATCGGTGCGCTGCTCGCCTGCCAGTATCACGTTGGCCGGGTTGGCCGGGTCGGCGGTCTTCATGTTGGTGCGCTCCAGGCGGAACAGCGCCGCGGTCACCGACAGGCGATTGTCGAGCAGGTCCCACTTGGCACCGACTTCATAGTTGGTGGTTTCTTCAGGCTCCAGCCCCTGGTTGCTGGTACTCAGGGCGAACACTTCGGACGATGGCTGGTAGGAGCGGCTCACCGACACGTAGTAGGACTGGATCTGGTCCGGCTGGAACACCAGGCCGACGCGTGGGCTCCAGGTGGTGTCGGTACGCGACAGGTCGTTACCGGTCAGGTCGTCGGAATACTCCTGGTCGAACACGTCGTAGCGTACCCCCACCAGCGCTTTCCACATCGGCGCCAGGTCGATCAGGTCCTGCACGTAGAAGCCGGCGATGTCCTGGGTGGTGGTGCCCTTGGCGGTCTGGCGGTTGGCCTGGAACGGTACATCGACCAGGGCGTCGCGGAACACCGGCACCTGGGCTACGTTGCTCTGGCTGAACACCGACTGGTCCTTGACCTGGCGACCCAACTCGACACCGTACAGCAGGTTGTGGTTCATCCCGGCCAGCAGCGCCTGGTGCTTGAGCTCGGTCTGGTTGAACCAGCCGTCTTCGGTCCGCTGCACGTTGCCGCGGTTCAGCTTGACCAGCAACTCACCGTTGGGGGCGGTGACGAAGCGGTTCGCACTGGAATCGGCCAGGGTGTTGTTGCGGTCCAGGTCGTAGTGGTAGTAGCGGCTGTTGTTGCTCAGGGTGAAGTCATCGTTGAGGCGATAATCGACACCGGCGGTGAAGGAGAACACCTCACTGCGGGCGTAGTCATCGTCCGGATCACCGGCACCGAAACGCTTGTCACGGTCCACGTCCACCGGACGGTCGCCCAGGGCCGGGATACCGAAATCGATCAGGCGCTTGTCGTACAGGTAAGTGGCGCCTACGGTCAGGTCCAGGTCGTCGGAGAGCTTGAAATAAGCGGTCGGCGCAATAGCCTTGCGGTCGATGTAGCCGTCGTCGCGGAAGGTGTCGCTGTCTTCCAGCGCGCCAGTAATACGGAACGCCTTGTCGCCGTGCTGCTCGTCGGCCCAGCCGGCATCGAACTGGGTGCGGCGCTTGCCTTCGCTGTCGAAGGTCACGCCGACTTCATGCACCGGGCTGAAGTTGGGCTTCTTGCTGACGTTGTTGATCAGGCCGCCGGAAGAGCCGCGCCCGTAGAGCACTGCCGCCGGGCCCTTGATCACCTCGACCCGCTCGACGTTGGACAGGTCGCGATAGTACAGGGCGTCGTCGCGCATGCCGTCGACGTACATATCGCCAATGGCGCTGAAACCACGAATGGTGACCTGGTCGCGCTGGCCGTCACCGTTGGACAGACCGATACCGGGCACGTTCTTGAGCACGTCCTCCATGGACTGCGCGCCCTGGTCCTTGATCACACTCTGCGGCACCACGTTGACCGTCTGCGGAATGTCACGCAGCGGTGCATCGATCTTCAGCGCACTCTTGGTCTCGCTGGCTTTGTAGCTTTGCTCTTCGTAGCTGCTGTTGACCGAGGTTGCCGGAATGGCCAGGGTCTCGGCCTGCAGCGCTGGAGCGACCAGCACGCTGAGTACAGAAAGAGAGGCCGGGTGAATGCGCGAAAATGCCACCGTTCGTTCCTTTTTGTAAAGATTGTAAAGAAGAACGTAAATGGTAACGATTTGTAAATGCGAAGTGAATACTATTACTGCAAAGTATTTTTACATTTTGCGCAAAAAAGCCAGGCTGCCGTCCTTGACGGCAGCCTGGCTTTTTGAATGGTTTAACGTGTTGGGGAGAGTTTGATCAGGGCGACGCCTATCGCGAGCCAGATACACCCGATATTGACCAACCAGGCAGTCATCAACAATCGACGCCGCAGCCTCGGTGGAAAATTACGCAAATCCTCTGCATCAACCACGCCCAAGCGGACGCAGAGCTTCGGATAGATCATCACTCCGGCAATTCCAGCCAGCAAATACCAGCGCGTTTTGAAATCTGTCGCTCCCCAGAAAGGAATCCGCTGTGTGAGCCGGCTGGTATTTGGAAGACTTGCAATGATGCGGTCGAAGTCACGGGTGCAGGCCATGTAGGTGTTCATCGCCACGCCAGACATAGCGATCACGAAGGGGGCCAACATGAAGGCGAAAGCCCACCAAGAGCTCCAGAACCCGTTCATGGATATGTCTTTTCGTATAAAAACTCCCCAAGCCATTCGCCTCCTGCGCCAACACTCAAACCTCCTGCAAGTGATCCAGCTCCGACAAATACAATTCCACAAACGGCCACGCCGACAGGACCTGCCGCGGCTGCGAAACCACATACGGCCATGGCTACCTCTCCTCCCACATAGGCACCCGCCGCGCCACCAACTAGCCCTCCTGAAAAACTGCCTGTCTCGGTAAATCGAATCTTCTTGCATTCCTCCGTCTCGCCAGCACGGCAAACCTCCTGTACCTTGAGCATCGATGCACCGCCACCAAGCGCAACCCCGACGTACCCCCCGTACTTGAGGTACTGCGCCGTCTTCGCCACCTGATCCAGATGCGTGGCATAACCGGGAATCTGCCCGGGCGCACCGGCTCGGCTCCAATGGTGCACCAGGCTCTTGGTCGAGATGCCCAGGTCACGACGCAACACGTCGTAACTGCCAAGGTTCAGCGCCTTGTTGAGGAAGGAGCCTCGCAACTGCCCATCCAGTTGCCGATGCAATTGCTGGCGCGAGGCGAAGAACTCTGGACTACTCAAATGGCCATGGGTGATGAACGAGCGTTGATGCAACTGCGCATAAGCGTGCAAGGTGCCTTCGACCTGATGCAGCCCTTGCTTGAGCATCGCCTGGCCAACGCCCATCGACTCGCTCGCTCCGCTAAGCAACCCGGCAATCTCGCCCTGGTTACGGGCCATGAAGTTGGCCTCTTCCTCGGTAAGCGGTGCTAGCACCTCACGGACCTGAGCGGCGGCGGCCATCAGGTCGGCTTCTTCCCGGGTATAGGCCGTAGCGTTATGCGGGTCGCCAATAACGAACAGCTCGCCGGCTTTGTAGCCTTGGGCAAAGGTGGGATTGAGCCGGTGCAACCGCGCCGACAGGTAACGGCTTTCACCGCCCAGCTGGGCCAGCACCTGCTGGCCGGACATGCTACGCGGCACTACATAGAAGCCAGGTTCCAGCGTGCCCGGTGCGGCGGACATGGCTGGTGAGGCGTGGTTGGCGGGAGAGAAGCCGGAACTTGAAGGCGGGGGTGATGCCGCCGGCGCCCGGCTGGCGGGTTCGGCGGCACGGTTAGCAGAGGGCTTGTCCGGCCCGATCCAGTCGCCCAGCGGCGCAATCAGTCGATTGCTGCCAGGCGGGCAGCCGCACGCTACCAGCATGCCGTCCACCGCCACCGGCATCCCGTGGAAGGTGAAGCGTGAATCCCCTTCGGCAATTTTTCCGGGCTGTCCGCACTTCGGGCATTCGGTAGTGACGTCGCCCTTGCGCAGGACGCCGCGACCACCATGGGCAGCTTGCGGCAGGCTGCTGATACAGGTTGCACCGGTGGTGGTCTTGTCGCCGTGGAGCCCTTCGCCCCGGCCGAACATGTTCGAACGCTTACCCATGCCTCACCTCGCGACCGTCAGTGAAGTGGGATGGCAGGTCGCTGGGTTGTCGTTCCTTGTCATGAGCAGGTTCCTCGGGCAAATGGAACCCGGAACCTAGCATGGGAAAAACGGCTTTTTACGCAGGGAAAATCGAATCAGAAGCGTCCTACATAGCTCTCAGAAGACTGCGCAGTCCGTAGGAGCGGGCTTGCCCCGCGATACGGTGTAACAGCCAAATCGCAATCGCGGGGCAAGCCCGCTCCTACAGGCAGCCAGACAGCAAAAAGGCGAGCCCATGGGCTCGCCTTTTCGTACGCTGCACGCAGGCCATCAATGCATGTGTTCGTGCCCACCCTGCATGGCTTCGGCGTTCAGGGCACGTACCGGCGCCTTGACCTCGATGCTCTGCTTCTGGCCCTTGGCATCCTCGACCACCAGGGTCAGCGGCACCTGCTCGCCTTCCTTGATCTGCCCGTTCAGCTGCATGAGCATCACGTGATAACCGTTGGGGTCGAGGCTGACCGGCTTGCCGGCCGGCAGGTCGACGCTGTGCACCTGCTTCATGCCCATGACGTCGTTGTCCATGGTCATCTGGTGCACCTGGACGATCTTCGCCACCGGCGATTGCACGTCCACCAGCTTGCTGTCGCTGCTGGCGGTGAGGGTCATGAAGGCGCCGGTGGATTGCTGGTGCGGCACGGTGGCACGCACCCAGGCATCCTTGACGGTGGTTTCGGCCATGGCCGAGAAGCTCAGGCCGACCAGGGCCAGGGCGGCCAGGCCGCGTTTGAACGAATGGGCTGGGTGACGCATCAACATACCTCCATGACCGTGAGCAGATCTTCCGTACACTCTTTGGCGGTCAGTGAATGGGACAGTCCCAGGCGCAACTGGCCACGGGAGTCGAAGACGTAACTGGTCGAGGTGTGCGAGATCGTATAGGTATCGCCACTGGGGACCTTTTCGAAGAACACGCCGAATTCCTTGGCGGCGGCGGCAGTCTCTTCAAGGGTGCCGGAAAGCGCCACGAACGACGGATCGAAGGCCTTGACGTAGGCATCGAGCACTTCCGGGGTGTCGCGTTCCGGATCCAGGCTGATGAACACCACTTGCAGGAAACCGCCATCGCGGCCCATCAGCTTCTTGATCTGCGCCGCGCGCGCCAGGGTGGTCGGGCACACGGCCGGGCACTGGGTGAAACCGAAGAACACCATCGGCATCGAGCCCCAGAAGCTCGACAAGGTCCGGGGGTTGCCCTGGGTATCCTTGAGTTTGAACGAGCGACCGAGGATCTGGTTGCTCATGTCCTTGCCGTACTTGAAGTCGAGCGCACCACCGGAGCGGGGGTCGCAACCTGCCAGAACCCCGAGGCTCAGCAGGCTGATCCCGGCCATGACCTGGCGCCGGGTCAGTAAATCAGTCATGTAACCATCCTTTTGGGAGGGTGTTGCACCTCGCACGCGAGGCCTGTCGTGAAAGCGCGACATTTTGTCATGGGCGTTTGCCAGGGTGCCAGCACCGATCGCTCCCGTACGTCTGTAGCCCTTGGTTTCCGGGGTGCGGCCCCTTGTCGCAGGATGTGACAAGAAGCTGATTCAGACCGCCTGCAACGAATTTTCCTGTTCGTCGGCAACCGCGGTGCAGAGAGGTTTCGCCTACCGCTATATATTTTTGTATATTGCGATATCGATGGCCAGGCGCGGTTGGCAGACATGCTGTATCAGGACGCGGTAGACGTAGTGAACGACGCACCCTTTGCAGTGCACAGGGTCACGGAGAAAAAGCCCAACGAACCCGGGCGGCGCAACCGCGCCCTGATCCTGCGCGTGGCCGCCCGGACCTTTGCCCGCAAGGGCTTCGCCGCCACCACCTTAAGCGAAGTGGCCGAGCTCAGCGGCTTGCCCAAGGCCAACGTCAATTACTACTTCCACTCCAAGCACAACCTCTACCAGCAGGTGCTCGACAGTGTCACCCAGCGCTACCTGGATGCCTTCGCCCTGCTGCGTGTCGAGCAGGATCCACTGGAGGCGCTGGAGCGGCTGATCCGCGCCAAGCTCAAGATCATCCGCAGCCAGCCCTGGGCAGCGAAGGTCTTCGTTGCCGAGATGCTCCATGGCGCGCGGTATTTGCCCGCTGAACATGCCGGGCGTTTGCAGGGGGAGATCCAGCGCGCGCTTGCCTGCCTGCAGGCATGGATCGACAACGGCCAGTTGGCGGCGATTGATGCCCGCTACCTGCTGGTCACGCTATGGTCGACCACCCAGGCCTATGCCAACTTCGGTGCGCGGTTGACCGCCGATGCGTACAAGGACAAGGCCAGTGGCGCCGAGCTGGATGAAGCGCTGGCCAGTGTCAGCCGCCTGGTGTTGCGGGGGCTGCTGCCCCGCTGACTCCGATCTGTAGGAGCGGCGGTGCGACGACTCGACTTGCCCCGCGATTGCCTGTACCACCGTAATCGCGGGGCAAGCCCGCTCCCACAGGGCATTCACAAACCAACTACAGGGTATTTCAACATTTAATTTGTGCATACCAGGACCTTGTCGATATGGTGTCAGTGCCTCCCCAAGCGGCGCCGGCCGGCGCTGCCAGGCACGGGGACACAACAACAAGTCGAGATTTTCCATGTCGAAATCCTCCTACTACGCCCCTCACGGTGGGCACCCGGCTCAAACCGAGCTGCTGACTGACCGTGCCATGTTCACCGAAGCCTACGCCGTCATCCCCAAAGGCGTGATGCGTGACATCGTCACCAGCCACCTGCCGTTCTGGGACAAGATGCGCATGTGGGTCATCGCCCGCCCGCTGACCGGCTTCTCGGAAACCTTCTCGCAATACATCGTCGAACTGGCGCCGGAAGGCGGCAGCGAGCGCCCTGAGCTGGACAAGAACGCCGAAGCGGTGCTGTTCGTCGTCGAAGGCGAAGTCGACATCACCCTGCAAGGCAAGCCCTACACCCTGAAAGAAGGCGGCTACGCCTTCATTCCGCCGGCTGCCGACTGGAGCCTGCGCAACACCAGCGGCAAGAACGTCACCTTCCACTGGATCCGCAAGCACTACCAGGTCGTCGAAGGCCTGGCCCTGCCGGAGGCCTTCGTCACCAACGAGAAGGACATCGAGCCGATCCCGATGCCCGGCACCGACGGCGCCTGGGTCACCACCCGCTTCGTCGACATGGCCGACATGCGCCACGACATGCACGTCAACATCGTGACCTTCCAGCCGGGCGGCGTGATTCCGTTCGCGGAAACCCACGTCATGGAACACGGCCTGTACGTCCTGGAAGGTAAAGCGGTGTACCGCCTGAACCAGGACTGGGTCGAGGTCGAGGCCGGTGACTTCATGTGGCTGCGCGCCTTCTGCCCGCAGGCCTGCTACTCCGGTGGCCCGGGTCCGTTCCGCTACCTGCTGTACAAGGATGTGAACCGTCACATGAACCTGGTCCTCAACCCTCAGCGTTAAGCCCAGGCTCGTTGCACCGAAAGCCCGCCGTCACTGGCGGGCTTTTTCGTTTGGCCGGCCCTGGCCTATGCTTGATTCGACCGCTCGCCCGCCCATGCTGGAGCCTGCCGCAATGAAACCCGCAATCCGCTGCGCCACCTTGCTGGCCTTGCTGCTATGCAGTGGCGTACAGGCCGATGACTGGCAACTGGCCAGGGACGAAGACGGCATCCAGGTGTACCTGGACCAGGTGCCCGGCTCGAAGTACCAGCGCTTTCGCGGCGTGACCCGGATAAAGGCCAGCGTCAGCACCTTGGTCGACCTGCAGGAGAACCTGCGGGTGGCCTGCAAGTGGCTGTATGGCTGCGCCACGATGCGCCTGCTGGATGTCGAGGGCGACAGCACCTGGGTCTACCTGACCACCGACCTGCCCTGGCCGGCCAGCCCCCGCGATATGGTGATCCGGGTGCAGACCGAACGCACCGACGACGGCGGCCTGGTCCGGCGCCTCAGCGCGGTGGCCGGCAAGGTCGAGCGCATGCCCGGGCTGATCCGCGTCAGGCAGCTAAAAGGGTTGTGGACCCTGGTGCCCAAAGGCGAGCAGCTCACCGAAGTGACCTATCAGTTGCAGGCCGAACCTGCCGGGGACATTCCTTCGTGGCTGGCCAACCAGTTCGTCATCGATGCGCCGATGGTGTCGCTGCGTACCTTGCGGGCAGTGGCGGAGCGGCAAGGGGTGCGTTCGGACGATGAAACGCAGGAACCTTGAATCGACAATCCGGTGCTAGCGTTTTTGCGCGGACTGGTAGACACCCCCACGTTCGCGCTTGCCCACTGCAACCACAACGATCACCACCCGATCATCCTCGACACGATAAACCAATCGATAGCCGGAAGCTTTCAGCTTGATCTTGTAGTGGCTGGGCAGTTCTCGCAGCGCGTCGGCTTTTACATGAGGCGTTTGCAGGCGTTCCCGAAGCTTTTTCTTGAACTGCTCACACAGGGTGTGTCCAAGCTTTTCCCACTCTTTGAGGGCCGAGGGTAAAAACTCGAGCTTATAAGTCATCCAGGTTTACCGGGACGGGCACTTCATCCTTGCGTGCCTTGATGAGCTCCGCGAGGTCCAGGTCATCCAGGCGTTCCATCATGGCTTCGTACAATGCTGCCGGAACCATGTACCCCATGACCCGGTTATGGTTCAGCACCGCAACCGACATTCCCCCGGCGTCCGTCAGCACAGCCGAGGGGTTTTTCTTGAGTTCGGAAACACTGACGGCAACATCAGCAAGGATGTTTTGCATGGAAAAACCAATATTCAGACCTTTATTGAGGTCTTTATAGCGACTTACCCTCCCCCCTGCAACCTGAAGCCGATGAATGCTAATCCCCAGGGCTACACCTCATGGGCCTCCAGCAACCCCGCCAGCACCCCGGCCAGTTCCTTGACCATCGGGTCGGCCGTCGGCCGATGGACGATGACGATCTCGTAGCTGTCGATCACCGGCAGGCCGTTCTGTTCGCCCAGCACCCGATGCTCGCGGGTCGCCGCCCGTGGCGGCAGCAGGCTGATGCCCATGCCGTCGGCCACAGCCGCCTGGATGCCGCTGAGGCTTGAGCTGGTGAAACTGATGCGCCAGCGCCGGCCCATGCCTTCGATGGCGTTGATCATGTCGTCGCGGTACAGGCCCCGCGGCGGAAAGGTCACCAGCGGAATCGGGTCCAGTTCGATGGACGGGCTCTGGGCGCTGTCGATCCATTGCAGTTCTTCCGGCCAGCAGGCCACCCCTTCGCGACTGTTGCGCCGTTGCTTGAGCAGCACCAGGTCGAGTTCGCCGTTGTCGTAGCTCTGGCTCAGGTCACGGCACAGGCCGCTGGTGACTTCCAGCTTGACCTGCTGGTACTTGCGGTTGAAGGCCGACAAGGCATTGGTGGTGCGCCCGCCGACGAAGTCCTCCGGCACCCCCAGGCGCACGGTGATGCCGACCGTGGCGCCGGCCAGGGCTTCGAGCATCTGGTCATTGAGGGCCAGCATGTGCCGGGCGTAACCGAGCAGGGTCTGGCCGGCATCGGTGGGCAGCACGTCGCGGTTGCCGCGCATCAGCAGGCGATGCCCGACCATGTCCTCCAGGCGCCGTACCTTCTGGCTGACCGTCGACTGGGTCGAATGCAGGCGTGCGGCGGCGGTGGTGAAACTGCCGCAGTCGGCCACCACCACGATGGCCCGCAGCAGGTCGAGGTCGAACAAGGATCTATTCGGTTTTACACTGATGTTCATGCGGATATTTAACTTCTAAATGAATCACCCGGTTTCTATCATGCGCCCATTCACAGGACAACACACGGAGACCGTCCCATGCGCCAGGAGCACCTCACTGTCTTTTTCGCCTGGCTGCTGGCCATGCTGACCTCGATCACCGCCAATGCCGAAGGCGGCGTGCTGGAGCAGCAGTTGCGCGAGGCCGCCGCAAGCGGCGATGCGGCCCGGGTGCGCAGCCTGCTCGACCAGGGCGCGAACCGCGAATCGCGGGACAAATCCGGGCGTACCCCGCTGCTGCTGGCCACCCATCGCAACCAGGTCGAGGCGGCGCGGGTGCTGATCGAAGCCGGTGCCGACGTCAACGCCAAGGACAACATCGACGACAGCCCGTACCTGTACGCCGGCGCCCGCGGCTTCAACCAGATCCTGCGCCTGACCCTGGCCGCCGGTGCCGACCTCAAGAGCACCAACCGCTACGGCGGCACCGCGCTGATCCCGGCCGCCGAGCGCGGGCATGTGGAGAACGTGCGGACCCTGATCGAGGCCGGTGTCGAGGTGAACCACCTCAACCGCCTGCACTGGACCGCGCTGATGGAGGCCATTGTGCTCAGCGATGGCGGGCCACGGCATGTGCAGATCGTCGAGTTGCTGATCAAGGCCGGAGCGGACGTGAACATCGCCGACAAGGACGGCGTGACGCCGCTGGCCCATGCGCGCCAGCGCGGCTACACGGCCATGGAGAAGCTGTTGCTGGCAGCGGGTGCCCGCCCCTGAGGGGGTTCGGGCACCTTCATCGGGATCGCTAGTCCTGGGTGGACTGGCGCTCCACTGCCACCGGTGGTGATGCCGGCTCGTCGCTGTTCACCGAACGGCGAAAGCCCTTGATCGATTCCCCAAGGTCGGCGCCCAGGGTCTTCAGGCGCTTGCTGCCGAATACCAGCAGCACCACCAGCAGCAGGACGGCCCAGTGTTTCCAGTCGAACACACCCATGCCTTGCCCTCCTTCGCTTATTCGATGGCTTCGAACGGCAGGCCCACGTAGTTCTCGGCGATGTTGACCAGGCCGGCATGGGAGTTGAAGAAGTACTCGCGGTCAGCCTCCTGCATCTTGTGGTCCCAGGCGTCCTTGTGCGCGCCGAAGTCGTGCAGCAGGTTGGTCATGAACCAGCTGAAACGCTCGCCCTTCCACACCCGACGCAGCGCCAGTTGCGAGTAGCGCTCGAGCAGGTCGGTGCGCCCTTCGCGGTAGACCTTGACCAGGATCCGGTACAGGTAGCACACGTCCGAAGCCGCCAGGTTCAGGCCCTTGGCACCGGTGGGCGGGACGATGTGGGCGGCGTCGCCGAGCAGGAACAGCTTGCCGTACTGCATCGGTTCGACCACGTAGCTGCGCAGCGGGGCAATGCTCTTTTCCAGCGACGGCCCGGTCACTAGATGCTGGGTGACATCCTCGGGCAGACGCGCCCTGAGCTCGTCCCAGAAGCGCTCGTCGGACCAGTCGTCGACGTGGTCGGTCAGCGGCACCTGCAGGTAATAGCGGCTGCGGGTCAGCGAGCGCTGGCTGCAGAGCACGAAGCCACGCTCATGGTGGGCGTAGATCAGTTCATGGTTGACCGGCGGCGTGTCGGACAGCAGGCCGAGCCAGCCGAACGGATAGACACGCTCGTAGTGGGTCAGCACCGACTCGGGAATGCTCTTGCGCGCCACGCCGTGGAAGCCGTCGCAGCCGGCGATATAGTCGCAGTCGATGCGATGCAGTTGGCCATCTTTCTCGTAGGTGACGTATGGCTGCTCGCCTTTCATCTCGTGCGGCTGCACCTTGTCGGCCGAGTAGATGATCGGCGCGCCGCAGGCTTCGCGGGCCTGCATCAGGTCGCGGGTCACTTCCGTCTGGCCATAGACCATCACGGTCTTGCCACCGGTCAGGGCCTTGAGGTCGACATGGATACGCCGGCCACCCACCAGCAACTCGACGCCCTCGTGCACCAGGCCTTCGGCGTCCATGCGCTCGGCCACACCGGCTTCGCGCAGCAGATCGACCGTGCCCTGTTCCAGCACCCCAGCACGGATGCGGCCCAGCACATAGTCCGGGGTCTGGCGTTCGAGAATCACGGTGTCGATGCCGGCGTTGTGCAGCAACTGGCCGAGCAACAAGCCCGAAGGACCCGCACCGATGATGGCTACCTGTGTCTTCATTGTTTTTGTCTCGCATGAGGTTCCGGCGCCGCCCTGGCGGCATCCGGAAATCTTGTTGTTGTGTGCCCTTGCATTTTTGCTGACAAAAACCGTTTAAAAAGGTGATATTCCTTCTGGAAATTGCACTTTTGAAAATTTCGTTCGATTATCGATTACTGCAGTGGAACCTTGAACATGACCCGATCCAGCCTTCCTGGCGTTCCGGTATTCAAGCTGTACGGCGAAAACCAGGCCTGGCCGACCCCCGACCTGCTGCACTGCGAATCCATCCCCGCGCGCAGCAGCCTGCACCATTGGGAGATCAAGCCGCACCGCCATGCCGACCTGTTCCAGCTGCTGTATGTGCGCCGCGGCCAGGCGCGCATCGAGATCGAAGGCAAGCGCAGCGAGGTGCGCGAGGCGGCGATCCAGGTGATCCCGCCGATGACCGTGCACGGCTTTCAGTTTTCCGCCGACATCGACGGCTACGTGCTGACCCTCGGCGCGCCGCTGGTAACGCAACTGGAGGCGCAACTGGGCGCGCCGCTCACCGTCCTGGCGTCGGCCGGCTGTTACCCGCTGGGCCGTGACCGGCGCACCTTGCAGACCCTGATCCAGGTGCTGCACCAGGAATACGAAGGCAGCGCCCCGGCCCGTGAGCTGTTGCTGCATTCGCTGGTCACCAGCCTGATGGTCTGGATCAGCCGTCGCCGCCAGCAGATCGGCCCGCCGGGCAACCGCGACGAGCGCAACCAGCAATTGCTCGCACGCTTCATCAAACTGGTGGAGCAGCACTACCGCGAGCACCTGCCCGTGGAGCAGTTCGCCCACCGCCTGGGGGTCTCCAGCGTGCACCTGAACAGCCTCTGTCGCGAACTGACCGGGCAGACCGCGCTGCAGGCCATCCACCAGCGCCTGCTGCTCGAAGCCCGGCGCAACCTGATCTACACCAACATGAGCATCAGCCAGCTGTCCGACCGGCTGGGCTTCAGTGACCCGACCTATTTCTCGCGCTTCTTCCGCCGCCTCAGCGGCCAAACCCCCAACGCCTTCCGCCAGGCCGGCGCCGCCGGCGATCGGCCGCCGTGTTGAGTCAGGAGGAACCAGGTCGTCAGGTTTTACGACCGCTTCGCGGCCGATCGCAGCCTGACGGCAGCTCCCACAAGGGCCGCTGCCTTCCTCTGTGGGAACTGGCTTGCTCTGTGGGAGCTGCCTTCCTCTGTGGGAGCTGGCTTCCTCTGTGGGAGCTGCCTTCCTCTGTGGGAGCTGGCTTGCTCTGTGGGAACTGGCTTGCTCTGTGGGAGCTGGCTTGCTCTGTGGGAACTGGCTTGCTCTGTGGGAACTGGCTTGCTCTGTGGGAACTGGCTTGCTCTGTGGGAGCCGGCTTGCTCTGTGGGAGCTGGCTTGCTCTGTGGGAACTGGCTTGCTCTGTGGGAACTGGCTTGCTCTGTGGGAGCTGGCTTGCTCTGTGGGAGCTGGCTTGCTCTGTGGGAGCTGGCTTGCTCTGTGGGAACTGGCTTGCTCTGTGGGAACTGGCTTGCTCTGTGGGAGCTGGCTTGCTCTGTGGGAGCTGGCTGGATCTGTGGGAGCTGGCTTGATCTGTGGGAACTGGCTTGCTCTGTGGGAGCTGGCTTGCTCTGTGGGAGCTGGCTTGCTCTGTGGGAGCTGGCTTGCTCTGTGGGAGCTGGCTTGCTCTGTAGGAGCTGGCTTGCTCTGTGGGAACTGGCTTGCTCTGTGGGAGCTGGCGAAGCCTGCGATCGACTGCGCAGCAGTCGCAACCCGGGATCTCGCGACTTTTGTGCAGGCCGCGGAAATTTCTTAACAATTAACCGCAGCAAGCGGCGATAAAAATCATCATTGCAATCACAAGCCATTGATTAATAAGGAATATAAGACCTGGCACGATCATTGAGAGCAACCCCGTGAGCGTCACAGCCGACGCATCACTTATAAAAACAAGGTTGACCCTCTCATGCTCAAACGCACCTCCCAGCACCTCACCGCCGGCCTGCTGCTGGCCGCCTCTGCCTTGCCGCTTCACGCCACTGAAGGCGGGGTATCTTCCTGGCCCATGGGCATCGAACTCTACGGCATGGGCATCCTGCCGCCACCGGGCACCTACGGCCAGTTGTTCGTCGGCAACTACCTGGCCGACAGCCTGCGCGACAACAGCGGCGCCAAGGCCGCCGGCATCGACTTGCGCGTCACCACCCTGGTCCCGCGCTTCGTCTGGGTCACCGAGCACAAGATCCTCGGCGGCGACCTGGGCGTGCATGCCCTGTTGCCTCTGAACGACATGCGCCTGAACGTCGACAACGGCCCCCATGACCACAAGCGCGGCATCGGCGATGCCCACCTGGGGCCGGTGATCGGCTTTCACCCAAGCGACAAGCTGCACATCGCCACCGGCGTCGACTTCGTCCTGCCCACCGCCAGCGAGTACGACAAAAACGACCTGATCAACCTCGGCAACCACTACTACACCGTGCAGGCGGTACTGGCGATGACCTACCTGGACCCCGCCGGCCTGAACGCCGACATCCGCCTGATGCATGACTACAACTTCGAGAACCGGGCCACCCATTACCAGTCCGGCCGCGAACTGCACGCCGACTACACCCTGGGCTGGGGCCTGGGCAATGGCTGGGTGCTGGGTGTCGGCGGGCATGCCTACCAGCAGATCAGCGACGACAAATGCAGTGCCGACGACTGCGCAGCCGCCGCCCTGGTCGAGGCCAGCGACGGCAACCGCGGCCGCTCGTTCTCCATCGGCCCGGCGGTGCAATACAGCAGCCGCCAGGGCTGGATGTTCAGCGCCAAATGGCAGGATGAGTCCGGGGTGCGCAACCGTGCCGAGGGCCAGACCTACTGGTTCAAGTTCACCACCGCGCTGTGACCCTCGCCCCCGGGTCAGCTACCCTTGAGCCGGTAGCTGACCTGGGCGCGGCTCATGCCGAGCATCTGCGCCGCGGCGGTGACGTTGCCAGCGGAGCGCTCCAGGGCCAGTTGCACCAGGCGCCGCTCCAGCGCCTCCAGTGAGGTCCCCAGCACCCGCTCCTGCCCGGCGAAGAATGCCTCCAGGCTGACCAGCTCCGGCGCCCCGCCCTGCGCCGCCGGCGGCTCGCCGTCGGTCGATGGCGACGGCGCCTGGGCCGCCACCTTGCCCCTGGCCAGCCGCCCTTCGGCGGTCAGGCCGATGGCCCCATCCATCAGCGGCGCTCCGGCCTCGGCCAGGTGCACCACATCAATCGCCTCGCCATCGCTGGCGGCGATCACACCGCGCTCCACCAGGTTCTGCAGCTCGCGGATATTGCCGGGAAAGCGGTAGGTCAGCAGCGCATTGACCAGCCGCGTGCTGAAGCCCGCCAGCTGCCGACCGTGACGCTGGCTGAAGGTGCGCAGGAAGTAGCTCATCAGCAAGGGGATGTCTTCCCGACGCTCGCGCAAGGGCGGCAAGTGGATGGGGAAGACATTGAGGCGATAGAACAGGTCTTCGCGAAAACGCCCGGCCTCCACTTCCCGACGCAGGTCCAGGTTGGTGGCGGCGATCACCCGTACATCGACCTGGATCGGCGCGCTGCCGCCGACCCGCTCGATCTCGCCCTCCTGCAGGGCACGGAGGATCTTGCTCTGGGCATGCAGGCTGAGGGTGGCGATCTCATCGAGGAACAGCGTGCCGCCGTGGGCCCGTTCGAAACGCCCGGGGCGCGAACGCTCGGCACCGGTGTAGGCGCCGCGCTCGACCCCGAACAACTCGGCCTCCACCAGGTTCTCCGGCAGGGTCGCGCAGTTCAGCGCCACCAGCGGGGTGTGCTGGCGCTTGCTGGCCTGGTGCAGGGTACGGGCGAACAGCTCCTTGCCCACCCCCGACTCGCCCGTCAGCAACACCGTGGCCTGGGTCGGCGCCACCCGCTGCAGCAACTGGCTGGCGGCGACGAAACTGGCCGAGATGCCGACCATCTGTTTGCCATCGGTCGGCACCTCGAGCTCGGCCACCCGTGGATCGCCCCCCGTGTGATAGGTACTGCGGCTGAGGAAATCGCCGGGGTCCAGGTAGGCCAGGTCGACATCGATGTCGTCCCACTGCTCGGCCGGCTTGCCGACGATCCGGCAGGCGCCATGGCCCATGGCCCGGCACTGGTGCTCGCGGAACACCACCAGGCGCCCGAGCAGCGACGAGGCATAGCCACTGGCATAGCCGATTTCCATCCAGCACGCCGGCTCCCCGCCCAGGCCGTAGGCGGCAATGTGCTCATCGACTTCCAGGGAGTTGTGCCAGAGGAACTCGGAATAGAAATGCCCGATGTTCGAATCGATCTCGAAGCGCACCACTTCGACATTGACCATGCCTTCGAGCATGTGCAGGCGCGGGCCGGCGCTGTAGAGGCTGGCGTGATCGCCCTCGGGCCACTGTTCGCTGACCTGCGCCGCATCGCGGGCACCGGCCTGCCAGCCGATGCGGGTCAGCAGGCCGCGCGCCTTGTCCAGGCCCAGGGCCTCGATCAGTTCGCGGCGGATGGCGCCGAAGGCCGAGCCTTGCAGCAGCATCATGCGCTGGCCGCACAGCCAGATACTGCCGTCCTGCGGGGCGAAGGCCACCGACTGCGCCAGTTGCTCGGCCGACGGCAGGCCAGTGCTGCCGAATTGATGGGCGCGGTCGACGATCAGCCGCTTGTGACGGCCCAGTACCTGCTTGAAGAAGTCTTCGTCCACAGGACGGCCAGGTTTGCCAGCTGTTGTTGGAGTCATAGGCAATGAACGCGAGGCAGAGGTAAAGGCCCCAGTATGCCGCCGACCCCGGCGGGGTCAATCGGCCGTCAGTCGCAGGTCGCGGTCAACAGCAGAAAACGTCCGATAACCGCCCGGATTTTGTCGATGCAGAGCTTTCTGCAATCGCTGACTTCTCTGCATAAATTTTCGCGGTCGCCGACATGCAAACCGGCCTGAAACGCATCGGGAAATATATAACTCATTGTTTTATAACGATTTAAACAAAGAAAACCAGCATGGCACGATAGTTGTTATGGGCTGTTCATCGCAATGTCACAACAAGAGAGAAGCCGATGACACCCTCCCGCCCTGCCTACCAGAATCTCCACCTGCAACCCCTGGCCGGCCAGTGGCGCGCCGGCAGCGCCGAGCGCTCACTGACTGTCGTTGACCCTTTCACCCAGCAGGCCCTGCTGCATATCCCCCTGGCCAACCGCGACGACCTCGATGCGGCCTACCGCGCCGCCGCACAGGTCCAGGCCGGCTGGGCAGAACAGCCACCGGCCGCACGCGCCAGGGTGATGCTCGAGGCGGTGCGCATCTTCGATGAGCGCCGCGACGAGATCATCGACTGGATCATCCGCGAATCGGGCAGCACCCGGATCAAGGCACAGATCGAATGGGGCGCCGCCCGCGCCATCATCCTCGAGTCGGCCAGCCTGCCCTCGCGGGTGCACGGGCGCATCGTCGCCTCGAACATTCCCGGCAAGGAAAGCCGCGTGTACCGCAAGCCACTGGGGGTGATCGGGGTGATCAGCCCGTGGAACTTCCCCCTGCACCTGACCGCACGCTCCCTGGCCCCGGCCCTGGCCCTGGGCAACACCGTGGTGGTCAAGCCGGCCAGCGACACCCCGGTCAGCGGCGGCCTGTTGCTGGCGCGCATCTTCGAAGAAGCCGGATTGCCGGCTGGAGCACTGAGCGTAGTGGTCGGTGCCGGCGCCGAGATCGGCGACGCCTTCGTCGAGCATCCGCTGCCGGCGTTCATCTCCTTCACCGGCTCCACCCAGGTGGGTCGCAACATCGGTCGTATCGCCAGCGGCGGCGACCACCTCAAGCACCTGGCCCTGGAGCTGGGTGGCAACAGCCCGTTCGTGGTCCTGGCCGATGCTGACCTTGAGCAGGCGGTCAACGCCGCCGTGGTCGGCAAGTTCCTGCACCAGGGCCAGATCTGCATGGCGGTCAACCGCATCATCGTCGAGCAACCGCTGCTGCAGGCCTTTACCGAACGTTTCGTCGAGCGGGTCAAGGCCCTGCCCTGTGGTGATCCAAACCTGCCCGGCACGGTGATCGGTCCGGTCATCAATGCCCGGCAACTGGCGGGTCTTGAAGACAAGATCGCCACCGCCCTGGCCGAAGGTGCGCAACTGCTGCTGGGCGGCCAGGCCCAGGGCAATGTGCTGCCGCCCCATGTGTTCGGCAATGTCAGCGCCGAGATGGATATCGCCGCCGAAGAAATCTTCGGCCCGCTGGTGGGCATCCAGGCCGCGCGCGATGCCGAGCACGCCCTGGAACTGGCCAACCGCAGCGAGTACGGCCTGTCCAGTGCGGTGTTCAGCGCCAGCCTGGAGCGCGGCGTGCAGTTCGCCCAACGGCTGCACGCCGGCATGACCCATATCAACGACATCCCGGTCAACGATGAGCCCAACGCGCCCTTCGGTGGCGAGAAGAACTCGGGCCTGGGCCGCTTCAACGGCGACTGGGCCATCGAGGAATTCACCACCGACCACTGGATCACCGTACAGCACCAGCCGCGCGCTTATCCGTTCTGACTGCTGTGCCCACACCCCATAACAATAAGGAGTCTGTAATGTCCCTACTGCCCAACCGCCAGGCTATGCGACGGACCGTCAACGCCTGCCTTGCCCTGCCCCTGCTCCTGCTTGCCGGCACCGCCGCCGCCGATGGCGACGGTGTGTGGAAAGGCGGCGACAACGTCTATGCCAAGGTCTGCGGCCACTGCCACGAGGCCCAGGTCGGCCCGCAGCTCAAGGGCCGGCAACTGCCGCCGCCCTACATTACCGCCATCGTGCGCAACGGCTTTCGCGCCATGCCGGCCTTCCCCGCGTCGTTCATCGACGACAACGCCTTGCAGCAGGTGGCCGAGTACTTGTCGGCAAGCCCTGCGCCTGCGACCAAACCCTGAGGGCCCGGCCATGATCCAAGTCGAACGTCGTTCGCTGCTCAAGGGCATGGCCCTGGGTGGCCTGGCCGGTGTGGCCATGGGCAGCTCGGGCCTCACCCTGGCCAACAGCGTGCTGGGCCGCAGCGCGCCCGGGCAGCTGCCGGTGCTGGCGTTGGTCGGCGCCGGTGCTGCCGGCGCAGCCTTTGTCCAGGGCCTTCAGGCAAGCCCGGCTGCCGCGCAGGTGCAAAGGCTGTCGGCGGGCCTGGAGCTGCAGGCCTTGCTGCAACTGCAACAGCGCTTGGCCAGCGGTCGGCCCCAGCGCTTGATCGGCCTGCTCGATGACGCCAGCGCCACCCTGCTGGTGGACCTGGCGCGCAGCGCCGGTGCCCGCGTGCAGTGGCTGGGCCAGCACAGTGCCAACGCCCAGCGCTCCGAGCATCGCCTGCTCAGCGCCCAGTCGGCGCACGGCTGTGCCCTGCAACTGGGCCAGCAACTGCACCACTGCGGCCAGGGCTTCAGCCTGCACGAGCAGCGCCTGCACAGCCCGTTGCCGACCTTGCAGACGAGCACCGCCAGCCGCACCAACGGCGACGACCAATGGGCAGCCAGCCTCGGCTACGCACTGGCCGTGCTCGGCAGCACCGACACCGGCCAGGCACCGCGCATCGCCAGCCGCGCCACGGCACCGACCGGCACCTACGTGTCGTTCTCGATCGAAGTCTGAAGGATTCTTCCATGAGCCAAGCAACCCCCAACACCCTGCTGCCGCGCGGCGTCGATGCCGCCCGCTTCGAGCAAGCCATCGCCCAGTTCCGCGCCCTGCTGGGCGACGACAATGTCCTGGTCAAGGACGAGCAACTGATCCCCTACAACAAGATCATGATGGCCGTGGACAATGCCGAACACGCGCCCTCGGCCGCCGTCACCGCCACCACCGTGGAACAGGTGCAAGGGGTGGTGAAGATCTGCAACCAGTTCAAGATCCCGGTGTGGACCATCTCCACCGGCCGCAACTTCGGCTACGGTTCGGCCGCACCCGGCCAGCGTGGCCAGGTGATCCTGGACCTGAAGAAAATGAACAAGATCCTCCACGTCGACCCCGAGCTGTGCACCGCTCTGGTCGAGCCGGGAGTGACCTACCAGCAGCTCTACGATTACCTGCAGGAACACAAGCTGCCGCTGATGCTGTCGTTCTCGGCGCCTTCGGCCATTGCCGGGCCACTGGGCAACACCATGGACCGTGGCGTCGGCTACACCCCCTACGGTGAACACTTCCTCATGCAGTGCGGCATGGAAGTGGTGCTGGCCAACGGTGACGTCTACCGCACCGGCATGGGCGGGGTCAAAGGCGACAACGCCTGGCAGGTGTTCAAGTGGGGCTATGGCCCGACCCTGGACGGCATGTTCACCCAGGCCAACTACGGCATCTGCACCAAGATGGGCTTCTGGCTGATGCCCAAGCCACCGGTGTTCAAGCCCTTCGAAATCAAGTTCGACAACGAGTCGGACATCGCCGAGATCGTCGAATTCATCCGCCCGCTGCGCATCGCCCAGGTCATCCCCAACTCGGTGGTGATCGCCGGCGTGCTCTGGGAGGCCTCCACCTGCAACACCCGCCGCAGCGACTACACCAGCGAGCCGGGGGCCACCCCCGACGCCATTCTCAAGCAGATCCAGAAAGACAAGAACCTCGGCGCCTGGAACGTCTATGCCGCGCTCTACGGCACCCAGGAGCAGGTCGACGTCAACTGGAAGATTGTCACCGGCGCCCTCAAGCAACTGGGCAAGGGCCGTATCGTTACCCAGGAAGAAGCCGGCGACACCCAGCCGTTCAAGTACCGCGCGCAGTTGATGTCCGGGGTGCCCAACCTGCAGGAGTTCGGCCTGTACAACTGGCGCGGCGGCGGTGGTTCGATGTGGTTCGCCCCGGTCAGCCAGGCCCGTGGCAGCGAGTGCGAAAAGCAGCAGGCGCTGGCCAAGAAGATCCTCAACAAGCACGACCTGGACTACGTCGGTGAGTTCATCGTCGGCTGGCGCGACATGCACCATGTCATCGATGTGCTGTACGACCGCAGCAACCCCGAGGAAACCAAGCGCGCCAACGCCTGCTTCGCCGAGCTGCTGGATGTGTTCGAGCAGCACGGCTACGCCGTGTACCGGGTCAACACCGCCTTCCAGGAGCGGGTGGCGCAGAGCTACGGTCCGGTCAAGCGCAAGGTCGAGCATGCGATCAAACGCGCCCTGGACCCGAACAACATCCTCGCCCCGGGCAAGTCCGGCATCGACCTGGCCAACCCTTTCTAACGTTTTACTGCCCCGCCAGGCCCGGCCTGGCGGACTGCTTTTGCCAACAGGAACCCACATGATCCGCAAGCAATTCGTCACCGCCAGCGCCCTGCTGCTGGCAGCGCCCCTGTGCCTTGCCCAGGGCGATGCCACCCAGGGCCAGGCCCTGTTCAAGGCCCAGTGCGGCTACTGCCACAGCACCGAGGCCGGCAAGCACCTGATGGGCCCCAGCCTGCAGGGCGTGGCGGGCCGCGCCAATGCCCAGGCCCCGGGATTCAATTATTCGCCCGCGTTCAAAGGGGCGCAGCTGAGCTGGAATGACGCCAACCTCGACGCCTGGCTGACCAGTCCCGCGGCCCTGGTACCGGGCAACATGATGATGTTTCCAGGACAGGCCGATGCCCAGGCGCGCGAGCACCTGATCGCCTACCTCAAGCAACTGAAGTAGCGCGGCCGATTCAAGCCATGGGCAGGAAGCGACGATCTATAATCACAACTTCCTTAGCCCTGGACCTACCCGATGGCACAACCGCCGACGCCCGCGACGCAATCGCGCCTGCTGCTGCCCATGGCCTGCAGGCGCCCCAGGCGTACCGTTGTGCTGTGTTTTCTTGCCGCCTTCGCCATCACCCTGGTGCTCGCCGGGCGTCAGTACTGGCAACTGCACCAGCGTGAACTGGAAGACCGCCAGCACAACCTGCACCTGCAGGCGCTGGCGATCGAAACCGCGATCGCCAACGGCAAGAGCCAGTTGCAGTTCCTGCGCAATATCGCCGAGCGGGTGCTGATCGAGGGCCAGAACCAGCCCTCTATGCGCCGCAACGATGCCATCGAGCTGGCCATGCTCAACCGCAGTCACCCGGTGTGGGGGCTGCCGGTCCCCAAGTCCGACGCGCCGGTACGGGCCATCGGCGATAATCAGCTGACGAACATCGAAGGCCTTGGCCGTGACCCGCAGCAACTGGTCGAAGACCTGCACCTGTCGCGGGCCATGAGCCAACTGCTGCCGGCGCAGTTCCAGGCCGGGATGGACCTGGCGCGCATCCTGTTCCTGACCACCTCCGGCATCGTCATTGCCTACCCGCCGGTGGCGGACACGCAACTGGAACCGATCCTGCGCAAGTTCACCAGCTCGCCACTGACGCACCTCAACCGCGCCTACAGCGAAGACCTCGACATCGATTTCTCCCCCCTGCCCGGCACCGACTTCGGCCCCCTGCCGCACCTGTTGCTCAGCTCGCCGGTCTACCTCAATGCGGTGATGCGTGGCGCGCTGATCTACGACCTGCCGCAGACCCGCCTGCAGGCGTACCTCTACCAGACCACCGAAAGCGACGAGCAACATGCCCTGATCGATGACCAGGGCACCCTGATCGCCTCCAGCGCCCAGACCTTCACGCCCCATGCAGGCAACTGGCTGGACACCCTCCCCGCGCCGCCCAGGCCGCTGGCGGTGCCGACCCTGTTCCAGCGCGACCACGGCATGGTCAGGCTCGAACAGGGCTACCTGCAGTACCGCGAGCTGGAAGGCGCCGACCTGATGCTGGTCAACTACATCAGCGCCGCCGACCTGCGCGCCGCGGTCAACAGCCAGATCGACATCTTTTTCCTCGGCGTCTGGGCCGCACTCGGGCTGTTGATGGCGCTGACCCTGTACGTTGTCGACCACCTGTTCAAGGGCCAACTGCACCAAAACCTGCAACTGCGGGAAATGGGCCTGGTCGACGGCCTGACCCAACTGGCCAATCGCCGCCGCCTGCAGGCCGACTTCGGCGGTCTGCTCCAACGCCTCGCGGACGATCAGCCGGTGGCCCTGTGGATGCTCGACATCGACCGCTTCAAGCACATCAACGACAGCTGGGGCCACAGCGCCGGCGATGAGGTGATCAAGCACATGGCCACCTTGTTGCGGGCCCTGGTGCGGCCCCAGGACCTGGTGGTGCGCTATGGCGGCGAAGAGTTCTGTGTACTGATGCCGGAGATCTCGCTGGAACAAGCCACCCGCATCGCCGAACAGCTGCGCATCGCCACCGCCCAGTCGATTTGCGTGCCCGATGCCCATACCCTGCTGGCCAATGCGCCGTCGCTGGAAATCCACCTGACCGTGTCCATCGGCGTGGCGGAACTGCGTGGCGACGGCTGCGAGACCCTCGATGCCTTGATCGCCACTGCCGACCGGCGCCTGTACAGCGCCAAGAAGAGCGGCAGGAACCGGGTGATCAACCAGGATTGAAGGTCGGGCCTGCATGTTTTTTGTCGCCGGCGGCTTGCTGGCCTGGCAAACCCGAGCCTTAAGCTCGGCCGGGTGTGCCATAACGACAAAAACGGAGACACCATGCCCCTTTCCTTGCTGTTCCCACCGGCTCGCCTGGCGAGCCTGGTTGCCCTCGCCTGCCTGAGCCAGGCCGTTCACGCCGCAGCCCCGGCCGGCGCCGCGGGCGCCAGCGAGCAGACCCGCAGCAGCAACGCCGCCGTGCTCGGCCAACGGCCGTTTGCCAATGACGCCGACTATGCCGCCGTCAGCCGCGGGCTCATCGCGCCGTTCAAGGGCCAGGTGCTGGACGCCAGCGGCAGGCCGATCTGGAGCCTGGCCAAGTATGACTTCCTGAACCAGAAGGACAGCCCCGCCAGCGTCAACCCGAGCCTCTGGCGCCTGGCCCAGCTCAACACCCATGCCGGCCTGTTCGAAGTGGTGCCCGGGCTCTACCAGGTCCGCGGCCTGGACCTGGCCAACATGACCATCATCGAAGGAACCGACGGGCTGATCATTATCGATCCGCTGACCAGCGCCGAAACCGCCCGCGCCGCCCTCGACCTGTACTACCAGAACCGTCCGCGCAAACCGGTGGTGGCGGTGATCTACAGCCACACCCACACCGACCACTTCGGCGGCGTGCGCGGGGTGATCGACGAGGCCGACGTCAAGGCCGGCAAGGTCAAGGTGCTGGCGCCGTCGGGCTTCATGGAACACGTGATGAGCGAGAACGTCTACGCCGGCAATGCCATGAGCCGCCGCGCCCAGTACCAGTTCGGCCTGTACCTGCCCCAGGGCGAACAGGGCCAGGTGGATGCCGCCATCGGCAAGGCCGTGGCCATTGGCGGCACCATCACCCTGATCGAGCCGACCGACCTGATCAGCCAGCCGTTCGAGACCCGGCGCATCGCCGGCGTCGACATCGAGTTCCAGCTCACCCCCGGTACCGAAGCCCCCTCGGAGATGAACTTCTACCTGCCCGGCTTCAAGGCCCTGGGCATTGCCGAGAACGCCTCGCAGACCATGCACAACATCCTCACCCCGCGCGGCGCCCAGGTACGCGACGCCAAGGCCTGGTCGCAGTACCTGGATGCCAGCCTGAACCGCTACGGCGACAAGACCGAAGTGCTGTTCGGCCAGCACAACTGGCCAACCTGGGGAGCGGAACCGGTGCGCACCCTGCTCGCCGACCAGCGCGACATGTACGCCTTCCTCAACGACCGTACCCTGCACCTGCTCAACCAGGGCCTGACGCCGATGGAGATCGCCCAGAACATGCAGACGCTGCCGGGCGAACTGAAGAACAAGTGGTACAACCAGGGTTACTACGGCTCGCTCAGCCACAACTCCCGTGCCGTGTACCAGCGCTACATGGGCTTCTACGACGGCAACCCGGCCAATCTCAACCCGCTGCCGCCAGTGGAAAGCGCGCGCCTGTACATCGAGGCCATGGGCGGCGGCGAAGCGGTGCTGGGCAAGGTCAAGGCGGCCATGGACAAGGGCGAGTATCGCTGGGCCGCCCAGTTGGGTAACCAACTGGTGTTCGCCGAGCCGGACAACACCAGGGCTCGTGCCCTCCAGGCCCAGGCCCTGGAACAGCTGGGCTACCAGAGCGAGAACGCCAACTGGCGCAACATCTACCTGACCGGCGCCATGGAGTTGCGCAACGGCGTGCCAGACAGCCCGGGCAGCTCGGTGTCGGTGGACATGGTCCGCGCCCTGACGCCGCAGATGTTCTTCGACTACCTGGCGGTGCGTGTCGATGTCGACAAGGCAGTAGGTCATGACATGAACCTGAACTGGCGTTTCAGCGAGCCGGACAAAGCCTTCAACCTGACCCTGCGCAATGGCGTACTGACCCACCGCGAAGGCCTCAACCCCAAGGCCGATGCTGGCCTGACCATGAGCAAGGCGACGCTTGAACAGATCAGCCTCAAGCAACTGGACTTCCCCACGGCGATGCAAAAAGGCCTGATCAAAGTCGAAGGCAACGGCAAGAAGTTCGCCGAACTGCTGGCGACCCTCGACACCTTCAGCCCTCAGTTCAACATCGTCACCCCGTAAGGTTCATCATTCATCGGTAGGAGCGGGCTTGCCCCGCGATTGCGATCGGTCAGTTACATCGCATCGCGGGGCAAGCCCGCTCCCACAGGGTGAACTGCACCCCAAAAGTTGGACACCCATCCAACCTTTGGGGTCAGTTCAGGGGCCTCAGCCTTCCGCTGTGGGAGCTGGCAGTGCCAGCGATCGACTGCACAGCAGTCGCAATCCGGGCACCTCATTGAACCTGGAAGAACGAGGTCGCCAGGTTTGCGA